>CALBND010000171.1 GCA_937896305.1 uncultured Actinomycetes bacterium | reverse complement strand
ACTTGGAAGGCTTGTTGGATATAGCCGATTTAGATGGAGATTTGGTAGTAGACGTCGAAGGCGAAAGAGCCTTGGTAAGTATCACCGGAGCAGACCTTTCCAACTTGGTAGGTAGTGAGGGCCAAGTATTAAACGCGATTCAAGATCTGACCCGTTTAGCTGTAACCCGTGAAACCGGGGAGCGCTCTCGCTTGATGATTGATATTTCTGGCTACCGCGAAGCCCGTAAAGCAGCTTTGACCCAACTAGGACTTGAAGCATGTGAAAGAGTCAAAAAAGACAACGAAGCTGTGGCTTTGGAATCAATGAACCCATTTGAAAGAAAAATCGTGCATGATGCCGTTGCCACCGCAGGTTTGAAATCAGAATCTGAAGGCGAAGAACCAAACCGATACGTGGTGGTTTTGCCGGAGTGAGTTCGGGGCCAAATGTTCCACGTGGAACAAAGCCATCTCCAAGTCAAATCAGTACTCTAGGAACAAGTTATTCAAGGCTTGAGCAATATGTCCAGATTCTTGAAAACGAGAGCACCATCCAAGGTCTTTTAGGGCCAAGGGAAATAGACAAAATCTGGGAACGCCATATTTTGAACTGTGCTGCCATTAATGAGTTAATTCCAGCAAAAGCCTCCATTATCGATATTGGATCAGGTGCTGGACTTCCAGGAATAGTTTTGGCCATTATGCGCCCAGACTCAGAAGTTACCTTGGTTGAACCAATGCAACGAAGAATTGATTTCTTAAACCAAACAGTGCGGGAACTAAATCTGACAAATGTCCAAATCGTCAGGGGTAGGGCAGAAGACCAAAAAATCTCAGCCCAAGTCGTAACCTCTAGGGCTGTTGCTCCTTTAAATAAATTAATTACTTGGTCTTGGCCATTAGTTGAAAAAGGTGGCAAGCTACTTGCAATGAAAGGGCAAAAGGCTCAAAGTGAGTGGGAAGAGGCAAAAACCGAGCGTCCTAGCCTAGAAAATTTGACTGCCTCTATTAAGACTTGCGGTTCCGCACTAGATTTGAGCGTCACGGTAGTAGAAATTTTGAAGGAGTCTTAAAAGGTGGCCAAAACCGATATTGCAACAGATTTGGGCTGGCCTAAACCTATTGAAGACCCAGCACCAATTATTGGCAAACCTAGTGGCTTAGGTTGGCCCAAATCATGAGTTTAGATACGCCTTTAGCCAGAGCTGCTGAAGCGGCCATTAATTTAAAACTTGGCACTACCGAAACTTTTCCAGCACCTAAAGCCACCCGAGTAATAACAATTGCTAATCAAAAAGGTGGAGTTGGAAAAACAACTACTGCAGTTAATTTAGCTGCAGCCCTAGCCAAACACGGTTTACAAATTTTAGTAATTGATACCGACCCACAAGGTAATGCTTCTACTGCTTTAAATGTTGATCACCGAGTTGGCACACCAGATGTTTATTCTGTTTTAATTGAAGATCAAGATTTTTCTGAAGTTATTAGACAAGTTCCAGAAATAGAAAATCTTTTTTGTGCACCCGCAACAATTGATTTAGCTGGTGCAGAAATAGAACTAGTTTCCTTAGTTGCTCGCGAATACCGACTACAAAAAGCTTTAGCAAAATATTTAGAATTTCACAAAAACAAATATGGAAAAAACTTAGATTATATTTTTATTGACTGTCCACCAAGCTTAGGTCTACTAACACTAAATGCATTAGTAGCAGCTCAAGAAGTTTTAATTCCAATTCAAACAGAATATTATGCACTTGAAGGCTTAGGACAATTAATGAATAACGTTAACCTTGTTACCAAACAATTAAATCCTGAATTAAAAGTTTCCACAATTATTTTAACAATGTTTGATTCCAGAACAAATTTAAGCCAACAGGTTGCACAAGAAGTTAGAAAACATTTTGGTGACATTGTTATTCCAACAGAAATCCCAAGAGCAGTTAGAGTTTCTGAAGCACCAAGTTTCCAGCAAACAGTTATTACCTATGATCCAGGTTCTCCTGGTGCACAAGCTTATGTAAAAGTTGCTAAAGAATTTGCTTTAAGACATGCGAGTGTGAATTAATGGCAACTCCTAAAAGAGGATTAGGTCGAGGCCTAGGAGCTCTAATCCCAACAGATATGTCAAACACAATTCAACAAACAAATACTGCAATAGTCACAAATAATAATTTAAACACAGTTCCTGGTATAGCTTTTGCTGAAGTTGAATTAAATAAAATTCAACCAAATGCTAAACAACCCAGACAAATTTTTGATGAAGATGCTTTAACTGAGTTAACTTTTTCTTTGAAAGAAATTGGTTTATTACAACCAATAGTTGTGCGTGCGATTGAAAACGGTAACTACGAAATCGTGGCAGGTGAAAGAAGATTTAGAGCTGCTAAATTAGCGGGCTTTACTAAAATTCCTGTTTTAATTAGAGACACTAAAGACGACCACATGCTTCGCGATGCTCTATTGGAAAACTTACATCGCTCGCAATTAAACCCGCTGGAAGAAGCCGCGGCCTATCAACAACTATTAGAAGATTTTGGGGGCACGCAAGACGAATTAGCTAATAAACTTGGCCGATCTCGTCCTCAAGTAACAAACACCCTTCGACTTCTAAAATTGCCAGCCGGTGTGCAAAAACGAGTTGCAGCAGGAGTTTTATCAGCAGGGCATGCCAAAGCACTTTTAGGTTTGTCTGATGCAAATCAAATAGAAGTTTTGGCCGCCAGAATAGTTTCTGAAGGAATATCTGTTCGAGCCACCGAAGAAATAGTTTCTGGTGGAGTTGTAACAGGAACTGGTGAGCCAACAAAAAAACTTGCGCCCTTAAAAGCTCCTGGCTTAAAAGATTTAAGTGATCGCCTAGGAGACAAGCTAGATACCCGAGTAACTATTTCTATGGGTAGAAATAAGGGAAAAGTAATTATCGAATTTTCTACTTTAGAAGATTTAAGAAGAATTGTGGACGAAATAGAAAACTAGTTTTTTGGATCAAAAAAACTAGTTACAGCTTGACTTATAGCAGCAGCAATTTTGTCTCTAGTTGCATTGTCTTTTAATTTCAAAGCATCTGTTTTATGACTTAAGTATCCAACTTCAATTCGAACAGCGGGCATGCGCGTAATGCGTAACAAATCCCAGGTTTTAGCATGAATTCGACAGTCATTTAGCCCTGTTTCATTGACTATTTCTGATTGCACAAGATTGGCAAATTGCTGACCCATTCTTGATCTTTGACCCAAAGCTTCGTTGCCAAAGTAATAGGCAGCACAACCATTGCCATTGGAATTTGGTAAAGATTCAGCATGAATGCTCACAACTAGATCAGCATTACTGTCATTGGCAAAAATTGCTCTTTGTTGTTCATCAATTAAATTTTTAGTTTTTTGATTTCTGGTTAATAAAACTGTTGTTCCTAAAGCTGCAAGTCTGCCTTCAACTTTGGTGGCAATATCAAAAGCAAGAAAACTTTCTGTTAAATCATTTCCACTCAAACCATCATCGCTGCCACCATGTCCAGCATCAATCACAACAACTTTGTCGCTAACTCCAGTTTGTCGAGGTAGATGATGAAGCTCTTCTCTTATTTGTTCTGGGCTACCACCAACTACAACTCTGTTTAGTCTTTCTATGGCTCTAAATACTTCGGGACCACAAATTCCATCACTTGTAAAACCTGTACTTTTTTGCAACTCCCTTACGGCGTTCTCAGTTAAGATCCCAAAAATTCCATCTACTCTTCCTGCATCAAATCCGAAATCAGAAAGTTTTCTTTGTAAAACTGAAACATCATCACCATGAATTAAATGTCCAGGAGTGTAACTAAGTAAACGATCTCCTAAAGACCAACGAGCTTCTTCTAATCTTCTAAAAGTTTCTGGGCCAACAATGCCATCAACTGTTAAACCACGTGATTGTTGAAATTGTCTAATTGCTGCATCTATAACATCATCAAACACATCACTACTATTTTTTATAGCCCCTATGCGAATAAGGCGATCACAGATTTCTGCTACGGCAGGACCTTGATCGCCTTTTCTAAATAACTGTTTATGTTGGTTCACCTGAACTAGTAAACAGGGTTGTTACAAGAAGGATGCAAGGTCTGCCAGTAAAGCAGGCTTTGGCTTTGCTCCCACGATGGTTTTAGCCAATTGTCCATCTTTATAGACATTCATTGTTGGAATTGAAGTAATTCCTAACGCTTGAGCTGTTTTAGGGTTTTCGTCAACATTTAATTTGGCAATAACAATTTTGCCTTCATTTTCGTTAGCGATTTGCTCTAAAACTGGAGCGATCATTTTGCAGGGACCACACCACTCAGCCCAGAAGTCAACCAAAATAGGAGTGGTTGAATTTTTAATCTCTTCGTCAAAAGTTGCATCAGTTAAAATTTTTGTTGCCATTTTTGTTTTCCTTTTCTTATGCTGAAAAAATACCTTGACTTGCTAAGAAGCGCTCAGCATCTAACGCTGCTTGACATCCTGTTCCTGCGGCTGTGATTGCTTGACGATAAACATGATCCACTAAATCGCCACAAGCAAAGACACCTTCGATATTTGTTTTAGTTGAACCTGGTTTTGCTAATACGTATCCAGCATCATCTAAATCAATTTGACCTATCAACAGTTCAGATCTTGGAATATGGCCAATAGCTACGAAAATTCCTGTTAATGAAAGATTTTTTGTTTCACCAGTTTTTGTATCTTTCAAGGTTACCCCGGTTACTTTGTCTTCACCTAAAATATCAATAACTTCAGTGTTCCAAACAAATTCAATTTTTGGATCATCTTGAGCTCTTTTTTGCATGATGCGACTTGCTCTAAGTTCATCACGGCGATGGATTAAATAAACTTTGGAAGCAAATCTTGTTAAAAACGTTGCTTCTTCTACGGCAGAATCTCCACCACCCACAACTGCTATTGCTTGTTCTTTGAAGAAGAAGCCATCACAAGTTGCACAATAGGAAACACCTCGACCGCTTAAAGTTTCTTCTTTTGCTAAACCTATTTTTTTGTATCCAGAACCTGTTGCCAAAATAACAGCTTTTGCTTGATACTTATTACCACTGCCATCTTCTATGGTTTTGATTTCACCAGTTAAATCAACTTTGACTGCATCATCTGTAATAAAACGAGTTCCAAAGCGTTCAGCTTGTGCACGCATTTCTTCCATTAGAACTGGGCCCATGATGCCATCTTTAAAACCAGGAAAATTTTCTACTTCCGTGGTGTTCATTAAAGCTCCACCAGCAGTGACAGATCCTTCTAACAAGATCGGGGAAAGTTGTGCTCTTGCTGCATAAACTGCTGCGGTGTATCCAGACGGACCACTGCCAATGATTACTAAAGGTTCAATTTTACTCACGAAAGCCCTAATCTTTTAAAATTATTTGTATAAACACAATTCTAGTCTGCTTAAAAAATTACACCACCCAAGGCACGCTTAACTTAAAACTGTCAGCTCTTCTGCAAGTTTCAGATGTGCTCTGTGACAGCGACTTTTAACAGTGCCTGGTGCGCAGTTAAGTTTTGCGGCAACATCAGCAATAGTCCAACCACCTAAATCAATTAATATGACCACATTTCTTTGCTTTTCAGGCAAGGACTTTAGGGCTTTTATCAAATCAATGGATAAATCTTTTATGTCAATATCATTACTTGCCATTGGTAATTCTAAAGGTAATTCGAATGCTGGATGAGCTTTCAAAGATCTGACTTTGTCTATGGCCGCATTTGTGACAATTCGATATAACCAAGTTGTAACAGCCGAATCTCCCCTAAATTTATTAGCACTTCTCATAACCGAGATCAAAGCGTTTTGTACAACATCTTCAGCATCAGCAATATTTTTTGTCACCCGATAGGCAACAGCTCTCATTTTAGATTGATGGCGTTTAAACAACTCGGCTAAGGCATCTTCTTCACCTAAAATAAATAAATTCAATAATTCTTTATCTACAACCTCTAAATAACTTTTGCTTTTATATTGTGTTTTCACACAATAAACCTAAAACTTATTTAAAGATTTTTCTAGTGAAATCTGTAATCGTATTAATTTTCAATAAAAAGCTGAGCACAAAATAAATAATTGAACCAGATACGCCCCATGTAATTACCTGGATTAATGCTTGTAAAAAGTCAACATTTTCTTGAAAGTTCAAAATATTTCCTATATAAAACAATGCCACACCCATTAAACTTGTAGCAAGTATTGGTTTGTAGATATTTTTGATAAAAATAACACTGCCTAAGGATAATCCTTTTCTCTGCAAGAAATACCACAGCACCGGGGTAGTAATTAAATAAGAACTGACATACCCAATTACTAAACCCGAAACCTTATTTGATTCTGAAAAAATATTAAATAAGTAAACAGCAATACTTAAATTAAAAGCATTCAATATAATATTTATAAAAAATGGAGTCTTTGTGTCCTCTAGTGCATAAAATCCTCTTAGTAATAAATAAAACATTGAAAAAGGCACTAGGCCTATAACAAATAACCCAAGGAGCAAACCTGTGCTTCTGGCTTCGGCTACTGAAGCCGCACCTCTAGCAAACAAAACTTGGGCTAGTGGTTTTGAAACAAAATAAATAATAACTGAAATAGGTAGTAGCAGTGCTACCAAAGAACTTGCTCCTGAATTAATTGCATTAGCTAATTTATTTAACTGCACACTATTTGCTAGATCACTAAATTTAGGTAAAAGTGCGGTTACTAGAGAAACTGCGATAACAGAGTGTGGCAAAATAAAAGTTAAGAATGCATTTTGATAAGAAGTAAAACCAATGCTGTTATCTAAAGTGTTAGCACCAGCAGCCAGTCTGGTAATTGAAGCATAAGTTATTTGATTAACAATTACAAAACCAATTGTCCAGAGGGCAAGGTGTCCTGCGGTAGTTAATCCAGCACCTTTAAATCTTCTATCAAAACTATATTTGTATTTAATTAATCTCAGTGCCGGAAATAACACAATAGCTTGAACCATCACACCTAAAGTTGTACCAATTGCTAAAATTGACATTTCTTGATCAGTAAATGAACTAGAAACTGTTACATCATGTGCTAAATAAATAAACAGTAAAGCTGTGATGATCATGACAAAGTTATTTAAAACAGGTGCAAACATTGGTAATGCAAAATGTTGTCTTGAATTTAGGACTTGTTGCAAAACTGTGTAAACCCCATAAAAAAATATTTGGGGCAGAAGTAATCTTGCAAAAAACACTGACTGGTAAAGAGTTTCATCACTCCACGAATTTGGTGCATAAAGGCCAACAATTAATGGTGCAAATAACACGGCCAGTAAAGTTACTAGAAAAAGAATTAGCCCAACAAGAGTCAGTAATTTATTAGTGTAAGAAACACCCTCATCTGCATCGTTTTTCATATGTCTAACAAGTTGTGGTACAAAAACACTATTAATTGCGCCCCCAACTACCACCACATAAACAATTGTGGGCAAAGAATTAGCAATAGAGAAAGCATCAGCAAAAGTGCCAAAACCAATGGCTGCAATAACTGCAGCAGATCTAATTACCCCAGTGATTCTTGAAGTAATTGTGCCTATGGCCATCCAGGTACTAGATTTTGTGATCGAATTAGACATTTATATATCTCGCTTTTTTAACTCTTCTATATATAGATAACGCAGATAATAAAAGTAATATTAAAAATGCTATTCCAGTTATCCAACTTGCGACAGTGCTATAGGCAGCAGAGCGTACAGAAATTATTGTTGGTTCCCCATATTTCATTCCATCACGTGTAAAAAGTTGTAGAGATACTTCTACTGCACCTGAACCTTGCACAGAGCCTGTAAAACTTAAACTTTGTTTTGAATTTGGGGCAATTGTAATTGGTTCTAATGTTTGGGCTTTAAATCTCACAGCAGGATTTCCGGTTGCAACTAATGTGACGATTACAGGTTCAGCGAAATCGTTAGCAATTGTTATTGGAATTGGTCCCTCTGTACTTGGGATAACAACAGAGCTTCCAGCTAAAATTCTTACTTTGTTTCTACTTTCTTCTAAAGTTTTATTAATAGAAATAATAAAGTCTCTTGCTTGGCTGGGCGCATTTTGCCAATATTGTGAACCTGCTCTCAAAATTGCAGTCGCATAATCTGTGCTTACAACACCTGGAGTTTGAAACAATCCTGTAACTTGCGCTAAAAGTGATTGCCCTCTTTTAATTCTGGTGATTTGATCTTTTGTTAATTCCGCTGCTTTTGAATCAGTTGTTTCCAAAAAGTTATCTCTTTGAATCTCTGACACATCTTTAGTTAATAAATTCCAAGCTTCAACTTTGGTTAACCAAGGAGCTCTTGTTAATGCTTCAGCAAATACCGAGGCGCCTTCATTTGTAGGTTCCCAATAAGCAGGAGGTGAAACAACTATGTTTCGCTCAATATTTGGCAATTGCAGTGCTAATAATAAGGAATCAGATAGCAAACGTTGTCTTTGTAAACTTGTTTGTTTAGCGTTTTCAACAACATTTAGTGCAGATTGAGAAAGCAAGGTGTCTGTTAAAAAAACTTTTACTCGACCATTAGGTGTAACAACTGTTGTTGTCCCAGAAGGATTAAAAGTTGTGCCCACAACTGGGGGAAGTGCGGTTTCAGGTAAAACTACAAGATTTGTTCCTAAAGAGTTTGCTAAACCAATAGTTTGAGCAGATACCGGATATTTATCTTGAAACAAAACAGTTCCCCCAACAGTAAAACCAAGTTTTGATTCAGTTTCTGATTTAGCAATTGTGACAGCTTGCTCAAAAGCACTAGGGGCATTATTTCTTTGAAAAGCTGCTAAATCAGCATTGGCATAAGTCATGGAATATCTTTCAGAACTTGCAACAGTTGTCCTTAAATCATTGAACCAAGTAGAAATTTCATTCGAGTAAGCACCATCAACATTTTTATCAGTTAAGGAAACCAAATATCCGCGTGAAGATTTTTCTGCTAAATGTAACAAATTTGGATCAAGTAACCAAGTAACACCAAAAGATTTCCCACCATTCAAAATATTTGTTAACCGTCCATTGGCAAACATTGACTTAGGAATAGTTTCATCTAACAAAATTCCATCACCATTTTGTAAGGGTGGTGCAGTTACTGGCCAAAGAAGTGTTAAACCTAAGGGTTTAACAGATGCTCTATCTGGCAGATAAGGAACAACACTAAAACCAGTTCCAACCGATATATCACCACTTAAAACTTCGAAACCCACTAAATAAGCTCCAGCACCTTTATTAAATAAGCCTCCAGCATTAATTCCTATAGAAAAAGAGGTAGCTTCACCCGGAGCTAAATTTTTTGTACCATAAAGTAATCCAGTTTTCTTTAGTCTTGTTGTATTGGCGTTTGTAAGTTCTTGATTAAGTTCACTTCGATTTAGGATTGGATCAGAAACTAATAATTGCAGTCTTAAACTAACTAAATTATTTGTAGAACTATTTTTTAGACTGCCAGCAAAACGGATAGTTTCATTTGCTAAAGGTGCAGTAGGTTCAATAACTTCCATTGACACTTCAACATCTGAAGTTTGAGCCTGGGCTGGAATTGCAAGAGGGGAAATTAGCAGGGAAGAAATAATGATTGCTATTAATCGTTTCTTATGTTGCTTCACATCTTGAAGAATAGGCGACGCGCCTTAATCCGTGAGGCATCTGTGCAGGGAAAGCGCTTAGTTCTAGGCTCTCATGGGTGAGCACTAGTGAAATTAATTCCATAGCCAGTAATCGAATTCGTCAATCATTGGGGGAAAGTGCTGTGGTGCTAATTGAACTTGGTCAAAGATTTGTTGATCAAGGTTTTGAAATTTCATTGGTTGGTGGCCCCGTTAGAGACGCCATTTTAGGCAAGTCTGTTAAAGATCTTGATTTAACGACAAATGCTAGGCCTGAAGAAATTCAAAAAGTTCTTAAAGGTTGGGCTGAACACATTTGGGATGTGGGAATTAAATTTGGCACAGTTGGTGCAAAGTTAAAAGATTATGTTTTTGAAATAACTACTTATAGAACTGAACAATACGAAGACACTTCTAGAAAACCTAGTGTGGAATTTGGTAAATCTTTAGCAGAAGATTTAGCAAGAAGAGATTTTACAATTAACGCAATGGCTTTAAAGTTACCAAATTTTGAATTAGTTGATTTATATGAAGGTTTAATTGATTTGAATAATAAAGTTCTTAAAACTCCTTTAGATGCAAACATTTCTTTTTCAGAAGATCCTTTAAGAATGCTACGTGCTGCAAGATTTATGACCTCAATGGATTTGAAACCACAATCAGAACTTGTTGAGGCTATGAAAAATTTAGCGGAAAGAATTTCTATTGTTTCCATGGAAAGAATAAATGATGAATTTAATAAATTAATGTTAACTGCAAAACCAAAACTGGGAATTGAGCTTTTAGTTGATACAGGAGTTGCAGAATATTTCTT
>CALBND010000170.1 GCA_937896305.1 uncultured Actinomycetes bacterium | reverse complement strand
GTCTAATTGTTGAAGAACTATAACCAAGCTTTAATGCAATATCGTTATTAGTTAATTTTTGAGAAAGTAATTCTAAAATAGTCTTTTGTCGATTTGTTAGTTTAGAGATTTTTTCATCAATTTCTTGATGTAAATCAAGTTGATTCGATTTTACATATTCATTAGAGATTCTCATAATAACTAAATTACTTAAAGTTTTTAATAACAATTCAAATTCGTTTGTTAATTCAATTTTTTTATTACTAACATAAACTGTTGCAGCAACAGGTGATGCTCCTCGTATTCCCTGAACTGGAATTCCAATCATAGTTTTTAAATCTGGATCCATTGGTAAAACGTTTAGAAGTTCATAACCTTGGCAATCATCTGGCAAAGTATTTATAAAAACTGTTTTATTATTTTTTAAGACAATATTAGCTGGAATATGCATATCTAGAGAAAATTCTTGCCAGACTTCAACATCTCTTGGATCCACTCCAAAATGGGAAGTTATTTTTACTTTTCCATTTTTTTGAATTTCCATAAACCCTATTGAGCAAATATCAAAGGGGCGAAGACTTACGGTTACTAGATATTGACATATCTCTTTAGTGGTGATGCCTCTAGTTTTTAAAAAGCTAATGAAATCATTTATGATTTCTAAATCACTCAAGTGAGTTTTCCTTTTCAAAATCGGACATTTAGATGTCTGTTTTGTATTTATTCTATATGACTTAGACCACATTTTAGACTGGTCAAATAAATACTTTACGCTCAAAAGTACTCAAAATAGACCTACACTTAAAAATAGCCAGGAGGACAACGATGTCTGAAAAAAAGTATTATGCACCGCGTGAAGTTGCTCAAATTTTTAAAGTAGATCCGAAAACAGTTACGCGCTGGTCAAATGCTGGAAAACTAGGTGCCACTAAAACTCCTGGTGGACATCGAAGATACTCAGTTGAAGAAGTTCATAATCTTTATAACTCTGTAGCCGAAGACAAAAACCAACTTTAAGAATATTTTCCTAGCAAACTAGCTGAACCTCCTTTACCTCCTTTTGCAGGAGAATCCGATTTTGTTTGTTCAGTCCTTTTTATTATTTCTCCAACTACGACACTTTCAATATTGGATACCTTTAAACTCGTTAATGCTTTTTCAACACTTTCTTTTTCCACAATGGCAACCATGCCAAGACCCATATTGAAAGTAGTCTCAAAATTATTTAACTCGGTTTTAGCTAGATCTTTTAATACTTGCATGATTGGAGGCACTTGCCAATTATTTCTATGTAGATTTGCGTGAAGATTACTTGGTAATACTCTACTTATATTTGCTGAAATTCCTCCGCCTGTTATATGAGAAAATGCATGTAGTTGATTGCCTAATTCTTTTTGCAAATTTAAACAACTTTTTGCGTAAAGAGATGTTGGTGTAAGTAATTCTTCACCTATTGTTTTATTAAATTCATCAAAGTGTTTATCTATTTTAATTTTATTATCTGTAAAAACTATTTTTCTTACTAAAGAATATCCATTTGAATGCATTCCACTTGATAGCAAACCAATTATGACATCTCCTTCTTTAACTTTGTTTGGTCCAAGTAAATTCTTTTCTTCCACAACTCCAACTCCGGCACCTGCGATGTCGTAATCGTTTTCATTCATCATGTTGGGATGCTCAGCTGTTTCCCCGCCAACTAAAGATGCCCCAACTTCTTTACAACCAGTAGCAATACCTTTAACAATTTCTGCTATTTGTTGAGGTTTTAATTTACCCACAGCAATGTAGTCGGTCATAAATAAAGGTTGCGCACCACAAACCACAATGTCATCCATCACCATTGCCACAAGATCAATTCCGATGGTGTCATGTTTATCCATTAATTGCGCAATTTTTATTTTTGTGCCCACCCCATCTGTGCTGGTTGCAAGCAATGGTTTGTCATAATTTTTTAAGAATGAAACATCAAATAATCCTGCAAACCCACCAAAATCTCCTACAACTTCGTTTCTCTTAGTTTGATTGATGTAATCCTTCATTAAAGAAACCGCTAACTCACCAGCTTCGGTATCGACTCCACTTGATTTATAGATATCACTCATGGGCGATTTATTGCATCATGTGAATGAACTTGATCAGTCACACTCTTTTCAATTCCCTCTAAAACGTGCTTGCCTAACAAGTCAGCCGAAGGCAATTCCACTGGATATACCCCATCAAAACAAGCTCTGCATAAGTTGTCTTTTTTAACTGTGGTGGCATCAATTAATTGATCCAATGAAACATAGGCCAATGAGTCAGCTCCGATGGCTGCACAAATGTCATCATTTTCTAATCCTGAAGCAATTAATTCTGATTTAGCTGCAAAATCAATTCCATAAAAACATGGCCACACCACAGGGGGCGAAGAAATTCTTACGTGTACTTCTTTAGCACCAGCTTCTCTAAGCATTCGAATAATTGCTCTTTGAGTATTTCCTCTAACAATAGAATCATCAACCACAACTAATCTTTGTCCTTCAATAACTTCTCTTAAAGGATTTAATTTCAACCGTAAACCTAATTGACGAATAGTTTGCGAAGGTTGAATAAATGTTCTACCCACATAAGCATTTTTTACTAAACCTTGTGCGAAAGAAATCCCACTTTCTTGGGCATAACCAATTGCAGCTGGTGTACCAGATTCTGGAACTGGAATAACTAAATCAGCATCTACAGGAAATTCTCTGGCTAGTCTTCGACCAACTTCAACTCTTACTTGATTAACATTTTGACCATTAATTGAAGTATCTGGTCTTGCTAAATAAACAAATTCAAACAAACATCCCTTTGGTTTTGGTTGAGCAAACTGCTGGGATCGTAAACCGTGTTCATCAATTGCAATTAATTCACCTGGTTCAATTTCTCTAACAAATGATGCACCCACAATGTCTAAGGCTGCGGTTTCACTTGCAATTACCCATCCTCTTTCAAGTTTTCCTAAAACAATTGGTCTGATTCCTTGAGGGTCTCTTGCTGCATAAAGTGTGTGTTCATCCATAAATACAAATGAAAAAGCACCTTTTAGCAGTGGAAATTCTCGCATCGCTGCTTCTTCAATTGATAAATCTGGATATCCGGCTAAGAGTGAAGTGACTAAATCTGTATCACTTGTTGATATTTGTGTTTTGTAATCTGCTTGAAATTCTTTTTCTTTTTTAACTTGATTATCAATTCGTTGTTTAATCTCAGCAGTGTTAATTAAATTACCATTGTGCGCTAATGCTAGATGTCCATGTTTTGTGGCACGAAATGTTGGTTGCGCATTTTCCCAATTACTAGAACCGGTAGTTGAGTAGCGTGAATGACCAATTGCTAAATGACCTTTAAGAGAAGCAAGTGTTGCTTCATCAAATACTTGAGCGACTAATCCCATTTCCTTGTAAACCAAAACTTGTGTGCCATCACTAACAGCAATTCCTGCAGATTCTTGACCACGATGTTGCAGCGCATAAAGTCCAAAATAAGTTAACTTGGCAACGTCTTCGCCGGGTGCCCAAACTCCGAATACACCACATTGATCCTGCGGTCCCTTTTCATTGGGAAGCAGGTCGTGATTTAGTAATCCATCGCCACGGGGCACAAAGTTATTCTATTTGCTTTCACAGATTTTCTAATTTCTGGCACTCTTAAATATTTGAAAATTTGAATAAAATAGCTTTAGGAATTCCTAAAATTTGACCAGGCCTTGGCCCACTCTGCGTAAGGTACGCAAGTGACTTCTGTTCTACCATCCAAACAGTTCTCAACTGGGGTATTCCAATAATAAATATTTTTCCAGAATCCATCTGTGTTCGTGGCGTGAAATACTGTGCAATGATTTTTGTTTGCGGTCAACTCACATGATTTTCTATTTGCAGGAGCTTCCCCAAACCATTCGGTTGCAGAAGCATTTGTTTGTGGTGAAATAATCCAATCAAGCCATTTGTATGAACAATTAATACTTCTAGTGTCTTTAGAAATCATCCAAGAGTTAGACCAACCTGTTGCACCTTCTTTAGGTTTAACTCCTGCTACGACTAATCCGTTTACATTCGCGTAATCAATATTTACTTGCCAAGAAACTCCTGCTTTAACTAATCCAGATTTCATTCCTGAAACATTTGTTATTGAATCTGACCAATATTGAGAAGTTAAAGGTTTTTGTTGTTTTAATAATTCGAAAATTGCGTTGAATTGATTTTGATCAAGTGCATATGGATTCGTGATTTCTAATTCAGGTTTAGTTGCCATTAAATATAGTGCTGCATCTGCGATATACATTGGTGAATCATAAACTGCAATTTTTCCAGCAAGTACAGAATCTGGTTCAAAAGTTATGGCCCAGGAATCTGGTGCTGGAACAACATCGGCCAGGCTATAAGAAAGCAAATTAGCTCCTCGGCCATGCGCAATTCCATAGGTTATGCCTTGCGAGCTGTTCCAAGGTCGTAATTTTAAATCATCAAAAATATCAACATAATTAGGAACTAATACTGTGTTAATTGGTTGTATTGCTTCACTATTTATTAATCTCCATGCAGCATCACCAGATGCTGAAACAACGTCATATCCGCCATCTAGCATTAATTGCACTGATTCATCAGAGGTGTCAAATGTTTTAACATTGACATCACAACCAGTTGATTTCTCAAACTGGGTAACCCAATCAATAGCTGGATCTAGGGTTCCATCTTCTGCATATCCTGGCCAAGCCAGAACGTTAAGTGTTGATTCTGCATCTCCTACTGGCCCAAGATATTTACTTTGACCATTATTTGTTTGATTAACACTGGATGTTGCACAACTTGCTACTAAAAATGAGACTGTACTTATAGCAATTAAATTAAGCAGTTTGCGATTTAATTGCATTTTTGTCCTCCAGAAAAATAGTGCTTAAAGAAGATAAGTACTCAATTACTTTATCTGATGGGTTTATTGCAGAATTTCTTATGCATCACTTAAGGGTAATAGTGAACTTAAATCTGCTCTTTCTCCAGATGCATCTATTAGACCTGATGTACAAGCTTTTTCCCAAGAAATTTCTCCCATTGCTAATTTCAACC
>CALBND010000169.1 GCA_937896305.1 uncultured Actinomycetes bacterium | reverse complement strand
GAACCGGGTGGATTAACTTCTCGACAACTACTTGATGCTGTTCGAAAAATAACCATGGAATTACCAGTTTTAGGTATGGATGTTGTTGAAGTAGCACCTGCCTATGATCATGCAGAAATAACATCTTTGTTAGCAAATCGTGTTGTCTTAGAAGCTTTGTCTGGCATAGCAGCAAGAAAAAAAGCTTTAAAAACAGGACAAAATATTAATCCAGCCAGGCCATTGCTTGAGGGAAGATAAAAAATACTTTTTTTCCACAAGTTCAATTAATACACAGTTCGATAATTAATTAAAATTAAACTTTGATTTATTGTCATATTGGAATGTGTCCAAAAATTTAAATCTTAAAAATGAAAAAGAAGCCTGTTTAGTTCTGGCCTGGATTTCAGACTCAACAGATCTAGAATCACAGATAAAGGCTCAAAAAAGCGGCTACTCAAATTTAATATCAGAGATATTAGATACACCAGCAAAAACACCTAGGCAAAAAAGAAGACAAAACAGGCTCAAGCAAATAAATGAAATAGAGCAGTTATTCAAGATCATGGAAAAAACGGAAATAAAATTTCTTTCAAGAATCGATGAAAAATATCCAAGCTCATTAAATGATTTAGGTCTAGAGAAATGTTGGGGAATTTTTTATCAAGGAGATTTAGAACTATTACAAAATTTGGCTGTGGGAATTGTTGGAACCAGGAAATCTACAGTTTATGGAAATTCGATTGCTGGAGAAATCGCATTTGATTTAGCAAGTTCGGGAGTAACAGTGATTTCTGGTGGGGCAAGTGGGATTGATACTGCAGCACATTTTGGGGCACTTAATGCCAATGGGAAAACTATTTGCGTTCAAGCAAACGGCCTAGATAAAAAATATCCTAGTAAAAATGAATTACTGTTTGAAAAAATTCAAGGCAGGGGATTATTGGTTAGTGAATATCCACCCGGTCGCACCCCATTAAGACATTCATTTCTAGCAAGAAACAGAATTATTGCAGCACTTTCCAAAGGGGTAGTTGTAGTTGAAGCAGATCTAATCTCGGGAGCAATATCAACTGCTAATCATGCAAACAGATTAAATAGAAACGTTATGGCATTTCCTGGTAATATTAATTCACCAAAAAGTGCTGGTTGTCATAATTTAGTTAAATCACATCAAGCAGAACTTGTGACATCTGCAGCAGATATTTTAGAACTTATTTCACCCATAGGAATAAATAATCAAAAGTCCAAAGAAATTACAAGTAAATTTGATACCTTAGAGCCAGAGATAAAAGAATTTTATGGGTACTTGCATTTGGATAACATGAAAACATACTCAGAATTAGCAAAACAAAGTGGATTTGATGAGCTAGAAGTAATCAAATTCTTACAGACATTGCAGCAAAATAACTTTGCCTACGAAATCGAAAACTCATGGGGTTTGGTTAAAGGAGTAGAAACTAGGGGAGATTTAGTTTAAAAATTAATCAAATATGTGAGACGATAGAGATATGTCAAAAGATTGGTTTTCCAAGATATTGGAGGATTTCATTGATTATCTTGCTGGGGAAAAAAATCGGAGTGAAAACACAATTCGAACCTACAAAACTGATTTAGAACTGCTTTTACAATTTGCCACAAATCAATCTGTAAAAAATTTACAAGATTTAGATTTATCTGTTTTAAGACTTTGGCTGGCAGACTTAAAACAAAGAGGTTCCTCCACTGCCACAATTGCTAGAAGAAGCAGTACAGCCAGAGTTTTTACTAAATGGCTAACTCAAAAAGGACATATTAAAACAGATCCTGGAACCAGACTTACCTCACCCAAAATAAATAAAACTCTTCCCAATGTATTAGGTCAAAAACAAGCCAAAGATTTAATGGATTCATCAGCTAAATTAGATGATGAATTTGATTCAATTGAAATAAGGTTTCGAGATCATGCAATATTGGAACTTCTTTATGCATCTGGCATACGAGTTGGTGAATTAGTGGGATTAAATTTGAAAGATATTGATTGGTCTAGAAACACAATGCGAGTTATTGGTAAAGGAAACAAAGAAAGAGTCGTACCCTTTGGAAAACCTGCGCAAGAAGCAGTATCTAAATATGTTGAACTGGCTCGAACCAAATTTGTTAACGAAAAATCAAACATAGCTCTTTTTCTAGGTAGCAGAGGAAATCGCCTAGATGTAAGGCAAGTTAGAAGAATTATCACGAAGGCAATTTCTAAACTCGATGAAGCAGTAAATATTTCACCTCATGATTTAAGGCATAGTGCTGCAACCCACATGCTAGAAGGTGGGGCAGATTTAAGAATTGTGCAAGAACTACTTGGACATTCATCTTTAGCAACAACACAGAAATACACCCACGTCACAATCGAGCGCCTAAGGGAAGTGTTTGCTAAGGCTCATCCCAGGGCTTAAGAATAAATAGGCAAAAGTCTTGGAAACTTTCTTTTAATGAATTTATTGGGATTAAAATATAAAGTATCTGATTTAACACCAAAATGTAAACAAGCTTTAGGTAAACAATGTGATCCCACTAATTGCAGGTAACCAATTAATTCCCCAGCTTTTATCTTGCTTCCTAGACTCACAATAGGTTTAACAGGTTCATAAGTAGTTTTGATTGAGTCATTTGTAATAGAAATAGTCCAACGATTAGCAATCAATCCGGCATGGGTAATTACCCCGTCACTACTTGCGTAAACGCCAGAATTAACTGGAGCCAAATAATCAATTCCTCTATGCCCAGCAGAATATTGAGAAAGAGGAGCTAAAAAGCTATTAATCTCTTTGGCCCCAGGAATCGGGGGAAGCAAAACGATTGAGAGAACAAGCAGAAGATTAGGCACATATAGATTTTGACAAAATCATTAAATTAAGAAAATAATCACTATTTATATGTGATTAAACCCTTATTGTGTGTGAGATCTAGTGGGGTAGAAACAGACAAGACCAGTACCAAAGTAATATTTCATTTCAGCACCAGTTCCTCAAAGAATCGGTGACTTCGCACATCCGGTAGCTGGAAGAAATTCACCCCAGACCACCTGCGAGCACGGTCTACAGAAATTTTGTAGCGCTAATGCAAGTGAGCGGATGTCAGGTGAATTAATCAAAGAGATTAATTCAAAACAACCAAATGGCTTGTTTTGTGAAAACAAAATAAGCAGAGAAAGGCATGTTCATGGCAGTAGTAACAATGCGCCAATTGCTAGATTCAGGCGTTCATTTCGGACATCAAACCCGTCGTTGGAATCCAAAGATGAAACGTTTCATCTTGACCGAACGAAACGGTATTTACGTAATCGATCTAACCCAATCATTAGCCTTTATTGATAAGGCTTACGAATACATCAAAGACACAATTGCTCGCGGTGGCACCATCATGTTTGTTGGCACAAAACGTCAAGCACATGAAGCAATCCAACAACAAGCTAAACGAGTTGGAATGCCATTTGTTACCCAGCGTTGGCTAGGTGGCATGTTAACTAACTTTGGCACAATTCAAAAAAGAATTCAAAGATTAAAAGAATTAGAACTAATCAATTTCGATGACACAAGTTCTGGTTACACCAAAAAAGAACTTTTGATGATGCGTCGCGAAAAAGATAAATTAGACGCTGTCTTAAGTGGTATTAGAGATATGACAAAGGCTCCCAGTATTTTGTGGGTTGTTGACACCAAAAAAGAACAAATTGCTGTTGATGAAGCACGCAAACTGGGAATTCCCGTTATAGCGATTCTTGACACAAATTGTGATCCAGATGAAGTCAATTTTCCGATTCCAGGAAATGATGACGCCATTCGTTCCATCGCACTTTTGACAAGAGTAATTGCTGATGCTGTAGCTGAAGGATTACAACAACGCTCAACTCGTAACGAAGGCGCTGAAGGCACAATTGCTGAACCATTAGCTGATTGGGAAAAAGAATTATTATCTGGCAATGCCGATGCAGTTGCAGAAGCAGTATTAGCAGATACCCCAACTGAAGAAACCACAAAAAGCGAATAGGAAAAAATAAGTAAATGGCAAATTATGCAGCAGAAGATGTAAAAAAACTTCGCGAAAAAACCGGTTCAGGAATGATGGACTGCAAGAAAGCTCTTGATGAGACTGATGGCAATTTTGAAGCAGCAGTTGAATTACTGCGCGTTAAAGGGGCTAAAGATGTTGGTAAAAGAGAAGGCCGAAACGCTTCCAATGGAATCGTTTCTGGTGCGGTAACTAATAATTCTGAAGGTTCCTTTGTTGAAGTTAACTGTGAAACAGACTTCGTAGCAAAAACTGAAGATTTCATAGCACTAGGGGATAAAGTTGCGAAATTAATTTTGCAAGAAAAGCCTAAAGATGTTGAAGCTTTAATGAATTTAGAACTTGATGGTAAAAAAGTTCAACAAGTTCTTGATGAAGCAAATGCTCATATGGGTGAAAAAATTGAAATCAAAAGATTTGCACAATTCTCTGGTGGATATGTTTCCCTGTATCTACATAAACCAGATCCATCATTACCAGCTGGAATTGGTGCATTAGTTCAATTAGCTTCTGAAAACGAACAAGTAGCAAAAGATTTAGCGCAACAAATAGCTGCAATGGCGCCTCTTTATCTTTCAAGAGAAGATGTACCTGCAGATGTTATTGAAGCAGAAAAACGAGTTGCTGAACAAACAGCAAGAGAAGAAGGAAAGCCCGAAGCTGCAATTTCTAAAATTGTAGAAGGTCGAGTTGGTTCCTATTTCAAAGATTTCTGTTTACTTGAACAAGCATGGGTTCGGGATAACAAAAAAACTATTGCAAACTTGTTAAGTGAAAACGGGGTAGAAGTTAAAAACTTCGCCAGATACAAGGTTGGACAAAGCTAAATGTCTAAACGTTTTGGACGAGTCCTTTTGAAACTCTCCGGTGAAGCATTTGCCGGAGAAGGTTCATTAGGTGTTGATCCAGACGTAGTTAGTAGTATTGCTGCTCAAATTGCAGATGTAATCAGAAACGGCACCGAAGTTGCGGTAGTAATTGGTGGCGGAAATTATTTCCGTGGAGCTGAATTATCAGAACGTGGCATGGATCGCGCTCGTGCAGATTACATGGGAATGCTTGGCACTGTAATGAATTGTCTAGCTTTACAAGATTTTCTAGAAAAACAAAAAATTGAAACAAGAGTTCAAACGGCAATTACCATGGGTCAAGTTGCTGAACCTTATGTTCCAAGAAGAGCAATCCGACATCTAGAAAAAGGTCGAGTAGTCATTTTTGGTGCCGGATTAGGCGCACCGTTTTTCTCTACAGACACCACCGCTGCTCAAAGAGCTTTAGAAGTTGGAGCAGAAGTTGTCTTAATGGCAAAAGGTGTTGATGGAGTTTATGATTCAGATCCAAGAAAAAACCCAGACGCTAAAAAGTTTGATAATTTAACTTATGATGAAGTTTTGCAAAAAGGTTTGAAAGTTGCAGATGCAACAGCGATAAGTCTTTGTCGTGATAACAATTTACCGATTGTGGTATTTAACTTATTAGAAAATGGCAATATTGCTAAAGCAATAAGTGGCAAATCAATTGGCACGTTAATCCAAGGAGCTTAGAAAATGACTGAGATAATTTTAAAAGAAGCTCAAATAAAAATTGATAAAGCTATTGAAGTAGCAAAGGAAGACTTTGCCACCATCAGAACTGGTAGAGCAAATGCCAGCATGTTCAATAAAATCACCGCTGATTATTACGGAACTCAAACACCACTAAACCAAATGGCTACTTTTCAAAATCCGGAAGCAAGAATGATTGTCATCACCCCTTTTGATAAAAGTGCAATCCAAGTAATTGAAAAAGCAATTCGCGAAAGTGATTTAGGGGTTAACCCAAGCAACGATGGATCGATAATTAGAGTAGCGATTCCACAGCTAACAGAAGAGCGTCGTAAAGAATTTATTAAAGTTGCTAAAGGGAAAGCTGAAGAGGCAAGAGTTTCGGTGCGAAATATTAGAAGAAACGGTAAAGATGCCTTGGATAAGTCCAAGAAAGATGGCGACGCAAGTGAAGATGATGTTAAGCGCGCAGAAAAAGCATTAGATGACATTACCAACAAAGGTGTTCAGGCCATTGATGAAGTGCTTAAGCATAAAGAATCTGAATTACTTGAAGTTTAACTCATTCCAGAGTTGAAAATTAGGGTTAATATAAAAAAGTGAAAAAAATACAAACTGGTCGAAATTTACCTGTTGCAATTCTTTTAACAATATTCTTGATTTCCTTAGTTATATTTTGCCTATATGTTGCAGAATTTTTATTCCCCTATCTAGTTATAACTGCTCTATTGATGGCTGCTTATGAATTAAATTCCCAGTGGCGTAAAGCTGGGCTAGATATTGTGCCATTTAGTTTAACTGCAATCTCATTGATCACTTTACTTTTTACAAGTGTCTATTTTGGACTTAACGGATTGCTGTTGTCTTATTTAGTAATTTTTATTATTACAACTATTTTCAGTTTAAAATATCTTCAAACAAATAAATTCAAACCTGTTTTTCTTATTTCAATATTTGTCGTGTCTTACTTAGGGATATTAGGCTCTAGTGCAATGTTGATGCTGGAATCAACTGATGGAGCATCAAGAGTTTTTGTTTTTATTGCTGCCACAGCATTAAGTGATACTGGCGGATATCTAACAGGTATTTTATTTGGAAAACATTTCATTGCACCAAATATCTCTCCCAAGAAGTCTTATGAGGGATTAGTTGGGTCAATTGTTTTTGCCGGAATATTTGGATATTTCGCTATGCCACTATTTTTAGATTTAGGTCCAATTCAAGGAGTGATAATTGCAATACTTTTAGCAATCGTTGGAACTATGGGTGATTTATTTGAAAGTGGATTAAAAAGAAAAATTGGGATAAAAGATTTTTCTTCTTTAATTCCAGGCCACGGGGGAATGTTTGATCGCCTAGACTCACTTGCTCCAAATGCCTTAATTAGTTATATCGCTTTTGGAATTACCTTAGGATTTATTTAAATGTTAGAAATCATTGAAGATAAACCAGTCAAAAAAAAGACCCCTAAACATATAGCAGATTTTGATGTGCAAGAAAGAAAACAATTTGCCATCGAATTTGGTTTACCTGGGTTTAGGGCAGATCAAGTAAGTAGACATTGGTTTGGACATTTTTCAGATGACTTTGAAGAATGGACTGATTTGCCGGCAGGGGAACGCAAAAATATTTCAGATCTTTTAACGCCAAAATTATTGACTGAGCTTAAAGTACAAAAAGCTGATGG
>CALBND010000168.1 GCA_937896305.1 uncultured Actinomycetes bacterium | reverse complement strand
GTTTTTTTCTAGGTACAATAACCAATATTAGAATCGGCCAGAGTTTTAATAAAGTTCCCACACTTAGAAAAAATCCTGCAATTTTTAGTGAGTGTTTATAATTTTTATCCAGAAAAATTAATGCCAAGAGAGCAAAAAGTGAAGGCGCTAAATCAAATCTGGTAAAAATTAAAGGACCCATCACAAAAGGCCACAACAACCAAAACCAGATGCCCGTATGAGAATTTGTGTAATTCTTTCTGAATTTAACTAAAGTTATTAAGATTAATAGATCAAAAATTAGCATCAAAGCAATAAATCCATTTCCACCGCTTTGAAATATCCATTTAGGAACGGCAAAGAGAAAACCAGCAAGTGGAGGGTATTGCCACATTTCATCGTTTAAAGGAAATCTGCCTTTAGCTAAATTGATTGACCAGTAGGCATACAGATCAACGTCGCCTCTCAACCATTTGCCTTCGGGGTAGGGCAAGGAAAGGTTGATGAATGAAATTAGCAGGTATCGAGAAACAGCCCAAGAAAAAAACATGGCCAGAACACTTTTAGTAAATAGTTTTATTGATTCCACGAGTCAAAGGGTAGTAGAAAATAGTTAAATTCGGTTTATTGCGTAATCTATTGCTGTGAGATTAAACGTGATAAGTGATGTTCATGCCCGAGTTGAGGCATTGGTGGAAGCTGGAAAAGATTGTGATGCACTGATTTGTTTAGGTGACTTACTTCTCTATACCGATTATGTAGATCCAGGAAATGGCATCATGGGCACCCTTTTTGGAGCAGAGCTAACTGCTGAATTTACAAGATTAAGAACAGCAGGACACTTTGATGAGGCAAGAGCTTTAGCAAATAAAAAATGGGATTCTCTAGGCGCAACAAAGGAAGAATTAATCAATCAAGAAGTTGCCAAACAGTATGAAGAAATCTTTTCAGTAATGCCCATACCTTCTTATTTAACCTATGGCAATGTTGACAAACCAGAGTTTTGGAAAGATTACGTCAAACCTGGGATGACTGTATTAGATGGCGAAGTTATAAAAATTGGTGACTTAAAATTTGGTTTTGTAGGTGGTGGTTTGCAAAGTGTTTATAGAACTCCTTATGAAATAAGTGATGAAGAATTTCAAAGCAAAGTTGACGCACTTGGTCCAGTTGATGTTTTGTGTTCCCATATTCCTCCGCTAATTCCAGAAATTACCTACGATGTGGTCGCAAGAAGATTTGAAAGAGGCAGTCAAGCTTTATTGGACTATATAAATAAGTATCAACCTCGTTATTCACTTTTTGGTCATGTCCATCAACCATTGGCAAGTAGAACCAGAGTTGGTGTGACCGAATGCATAAATGTGGGCCATTTTAGATCTCGTAAGCGTCCATTTGTCCTAGATCTATGAATAGTTTTACCCCCGAATCACCTACAGGGTATTGTTAAGGCTCGACTTAAAAAAAGTGAAGGAGAAAGACTTTCGTGTTTTACTATGTAGTGAAATACATTTTCTTGTGGGTTCCTTTACGTATTTTATTTAGACCTTGGTCAAAAGGTAAAAGAAATATTCCTAAATCTGGGGGAGTAATTTTTGCCCCTAACCACACTGCATTTATTGACTCAATCTTTTTACCCCTCATGGTTAAAAGAAGAATTACTTTCTTAGCAAAAATTGATTATTGGCGCGGTTCAGGCATTAAAGGATTTGCTTCTAAATTATTTTTCTCAGGAGTTGGACAAGTTCCAATTGATCGAGGCGGAGGTTCTGCTGCTGAAGCAGCGTTAAGAACTGCCATCGATATTTTAACTAAAGGTGATGCCTTAGGAATTTATCCAGAAGGAACTTGATCACATGATGGCAGACGTTATCGAGCTCGAACAGGTGTTGCTCGAATGGCTTTGGAAGCAAAAGTTCCAGTAGTACCAGTTGCCATGATTGGTACCTTTGAATTACAACCTGCTGATCGATTAATTCCCAAAGTGGGCCGAGTAGGTGTGGTTTTTGGTAAGCCACTTGATTTCTCAGAACATTACGGTGATGCCCGAAATGCAGAAACCCTTCGTAAAGTCACAAATCAGATCATGGAAGCAATTCGAGAACTTTCAGGACAAGAATATGTCGATATTTATGCATCAGCAGCCAAGGAAGCCCTTAAAGACCAGGAATAACGCGATTGCGATAAATTAGCAATTAGCAAAAAGGTTTTCTGTGTTTAAAAATCTAGGGTGGTGTACAAGATGCGAGTTGGAATTTTAACTGGTGGCGGAGATGCCCCAGGTCTAAACAATGTGATTCGCGGAGTTGTAACTCAAGGTATTAAAGCTTATAAATATGAATTTGTGGGATTTAAAGATGGATGGAAAGGTCCCTTAGAAGGATTAACTAGACCTATAACTTTAAATGATGTTGCTCATATAAATAGTGAAGGTGGAACGATTTTAGGTTCTTCTAGAACCAATCCAATAAAAATTGAAAACGGCGTTGCCCGAATTGAAGATAATCTTAAAAAACTAAATATTGATGCCTTAGTTGCTATAGGTGGGGAAGACACCTTAGGTGTTGCCACACAATTACATGCCATGAACTTCAAAGTAATTGGAGTTCCAAAAACTATTGATAATGATTTATCTAATACT
>CALBND010000167.1 GCA_937896305.1 uncultured Actinomycetes bacterium | reverse complement strand
GTACTAATCGTTTCTGCTGAAGAAATTATGGTTTCTTCAAAGTTTGGACTTTCTATAACTGAATTAACTAAAGTAGATGACTCATTTACATTATTAGTCCTTGTATTCCACCATTGAAAACCTGCAAATATTAACGCCAACAAAATTATCAATAAAATACTTCTGGCAACCTTGGGCGTTAGTTCCATTCTCCAATCTATTTCTTTATCTATTGTTTTTTTAGACGGTTTTAAACCTTTATTTACTGTCTTATGAAATTTCTCCAGGATGGCTTGATCGAGTTCTTTAACATTAAATCTATGATTTTCTTTCACGTTTCAACTATGTATTCTTTGACTTAAAATTAAAATATTTTGCTACTTATCTGTGGAAAGATAAGTAGTGTGGACTATTCGGGAACTATGTTAACCAATTTTGGAGCTCGAACGATGACAGTTTTTACTGACCGTCCCTCTAAAGCCTTAACAACATTGGGGGTGGCCAAAGCAATTTTTTCAAGTTCTTCAGGGGAGATATCTGGGGATACATCTAATCTGGCTCTTAGTTTTCCAGAAACTTGAACAACACAAACAACTGATTCTCTAACTAAAAGTTGCTTATCCAATTGTGGCCAACCTGCTTTGCCAACTAATTCGGTGTGCCCGAGTAAATTCCACATTTCTTCCGCTGTGTAAGGGGCAATAAGAGACAAAATAATTGCTATTGATTCCACAGATTCTCGCACTGCTGGATCTGTAGGTCCACAACCTGTATCAATTGCTTTTCTTGTTACATTTACTAATTCCATTGTTCGAGCAATAACAACATTGAATCTGAAAGATTCAACTAGTGTTGTGACTTCATCAATAGTTCTATGGGTGGCTTGTCTAAGTGTTAAATCACCTTTAGAAAAATCTATTTCCGTTTCTGATTTAACATCTTTAGCCAATCTCCAAGCTCGAGATAAGAATTTTTTTGCTCCAGCTGGAGAAACTTCAGCCCAATCAATGTCATCTTCTGGTGGTCCAGCAAAAACCATTGTTAAACGAACAGCATCGACCCCAAATTCTTCAATTTGTTCACCCAAATCAACCATGTTTCCTTTGGATTTAGACATTGCAGCACCGTCTAAAATTACTTGTCCTTGGTTTAATAATGATTTAAATGGCTCTGAGAAATCTAGATATCCTAAATCGTTTAATACTTTTGTAACAAATCTGCTGTAAAGAAGATGCAATATTGCATGCTCCACCCCACCTACATATTGTTCAACAGGTAACCAACGTTTCAAATCATTTGCATTGAACGCTTCCTTGTCATTATTAGCTGAAGGATAACGAAGGTAATACCAAGATGAATCAACAAATGTATCCATAGTGTCGGTATCGCGTTTTGCAAGCTGATCACATTTAGGGCACTTCGTGTTTACCCAATCAGTTGCTGCAGCTAATGGAGAAGTTCCTTTGGGTGCAAGTTGATCACCTTTTAATTCTGGAAGTCGTACTGGTAATTGATCTTCTGCTACTGGTACTTCACCACATTTTTCACAATGGATTATAGGGATAGGTGCACCCCAATAGCGTTGACGTGAAATTAACCAATCACGCAACCTAAAGTTTATTGCTGCTTTACCTAATTTCTTTTCCTCTAAAATTTGATTTATTTTAGAAATTGCGGCAGCTTTGTCTAGTCCATCAAGTGGACCTGAATTAATAAGTTTTCCATCACCAGATGTTGCAAGCCCCGAAATATTTGGATCATCTTGATCGGTTTGAACAACTAATTGAATTGGTAAGTCAAATTTTTTAGCAAAATCTAAATCTCTTTGATCATGTGCTGGAACTGCCATGATTGCACCGGTTCCATAATCTGCCAATACATAATCGGATGCCCAAATCGGAATTTTATTTCCGTTGACTGGATTAATGGCAAATTTGCCTAGAAATACTCCACTCTTTGCACGATCTGTTGCCAATCTCTCAATATCAGTTGATTTCTTAACTTCTTCTACATATTTAGCTAAATCACTTTTATTTTCATCTGTTACCAATTCCATTGCTAATTTTGAATCCGCTGCGACAACAAAAAATGTTGCGCCAAATAAAGTGTCTGGCCTAGTTGTGAAAACTGTTACTTTTTTCCCACTGTCAGCAATTTCAAAATCTACATATGCTCCTTCGGATTTTCCAATCCAATTTTTTTGCATAGTTAGAACTCGCTCAGGCCATTTACCTTCTAAATCTTGCATATCATTAAGAAGTCTTTGCGCATAATCTGTTATCTTGAAATACCACTGGGTTAATTCCCTTTTTGTGACAGTCGCGCTACAACGCTCACACTCACCTGCCACAACTTGCTCATTAGCTAAAACGGTTTGACAAGAAGGACACCAATTAACAGCACTTGCTTTTCTATAAGCTAAATCTTTTTTATAAAATTGTAAAAATAACCATTGAGTCCACTTGTAATATTCAGGGTCTGAAGTGTGAAGCTTGTGATTCCAATCAAATGAAATGGCATATTTTTTAAATGATTCTGCTTGGGTTGCAATGTTTGCATAAGTCCACTTTGCAGGATTTTCCCCACGTTTAATAGCCGCGTTTTCTGCCGGTAATCCAAATGAATCCCAACCCACTGGATGAAATACGTTATAGCCCTTTTGGAAGTAGTAACGAGAAACGACATCGCCAATAGCAAATGCTTCTGCATGACCCATATGCAAATCACCAGAAGGATAGGGAAACATATCAAGAATATAAATTCTTTTTCTTTCATCATCTGGAGCGTTAGAAACATTAAAAGGCTGTTTGTCTTCCCAAATTGGTAACCATTTATCTTGAATAGCCTTAACGTCTAAAGAGTTTTGACTATCTTGGTTATCAACCGAATTATTCACAAGTCAAAACTTACCGATAAGCACCCCAGAAATTGGAACTGGTGTCTATTTTTGCCTCAGAATCTCCATCAACCCAAAGAGTGGAACTATTTTTTGTTTCATTTTTTGCAAAATAAATGGTTTCTAACTTTTGCCAGGTTTTCATTTCTTCTGCAATACTCATCCCGTCTCGAAGGATAACTCTTTGATAACCCAAAGGCTGATCAACTTCTACCCAAATAACTTGACAAGCTCTTTCCCTTATTCCTTTACTTGCTGCTCCAACTCCTTCGAGTATTAAATACTTGGGGTTTGGAAATGAAATAGTTTCAATTCTTAGTAATTTTGACCAAT
>CALBND010000166.1 GCA_937896305.1 uncultured Actinomycetes bacterium | reverse complement strand
ATTAGTTCCAACATATAACGAATTACATACATTACCTTCAATTATTCATCGTATTTATGAAAGTAATCCAGATGTTCATGTTTTAGTTATAGATGATAATAGTCCCGATGGAACAGGTGAATTGGCAGATAACTTGTCTAAGAAATACGAAAATTTTGAAGTTTTACATCGCAAATCTAAAGATGGTTTAGGAGCTGCCTATATTTCAGGATTTATAGAATCGGTAAATGATTTTGATGTTGTCGTAGAAATGGATGCTGATGGATCACATGACCCAAGTCAGCTACCTCTTATTTTGCAAGAATTAAACAATTTTGATTGTGTTTTAGGTTCCAGATGGATCCCAGGTGGCAAAGTAATTAACTGGCCTAAATCAAGAGAAATTTTGTCGCGAGGTGGGAATTGGTATGCCAGAAAGATGTTAGGTTTCAAGATTGCTGATTCAACAGGTGGTTATCGAGCTTATAAAACGTCTGCC
Source organism: uncultured Actinomycetes bacterium (assembly GCA_937896305.1). Taxonomy (GTDB): domain Bacteria; phylum Actinomycetota; class Actinomycetes; order S36-B12; family UBA5976; genus ATZT02. Next base: position 7,804 of record CALBND010000166.1, on the reverse strand, counting down.
ATAAAGAAGTTGAATTTAGGTGAAATGGATAGTCAGGGATATTGTTTTCAAGTAGATATGGTTCGAAGATTATTAGCTCTTGGATGTCAGATAAAAGAAGTTCCCATAGTTTTTACAGAAAGAACTATAGGAACCTCAAAAATGAGTCAAAGTATCGTCATTGAGGCCTTTATGAAGATAGGTGGCTGGGGTTTTAAAAGGATATTTAGGAATAAATAACCTCATAGATATTGTCCGATAAGATATGTTATGTAAAGTAAATATCTAGTTTAGAAAGTTAAATACTTTCAGCCAATTCCCTAGGTGATGGACAAGAACAGATTAAGTTCCTATCCCCATATGCGCCATCTATCCGATTCACAGGTGGCCAATACTTCTTGTTTCTAAGGCCAGAGACTGGGAAAACGGCCTTTTCTCGGCTGTATTTTCTGGTCCATTCATCAGTTATATCTTCGGCTGTATGAGGTGCATTTCTTAAAGCTGAATCCTCAATGCTTATTTGTCCTGACATGACCTCATTAATTTCTTTTTTGATCATGGCCATTGCATCAATAAACCGATTGATTTCGTGAATATCTTCACTTTCAGTTGGTTCAATCATTAATGTTCCAGCAACTGGAAAAGACATTGTAGGAGCATGGAATCCATAATCCATTAATCTTTTAGCAATATCATCAACACTTACATTGCTTTCTTTTGTTATTTCTCTAATGTCAAGAATGCATTCATGTGCCACCGTATTATTTGTTCCTGTGTATAGCACTGGGAAATGTTTATTCAATTTCTTTGCCACATAATTTGCAGATAATATCGCTACACCTGTTGCTTCAAACAAACCTTTAGCACCCATCATTCTGATGTACATCCAAGATATTGGCAGAATCCCAGCACTTCCCCATGGTGCACCACTAACGGGACCAACAACTTCGCTATTAAATTTATATAAAGGATGTGAGGGTAAAAAATTTGCTAAGTGCGATTTAACAGCTACTGGACCAACACCTGGACCGCCCCCACCATGAGGAATGCAAAATGTTTTATGCAAATTTAAATGTGAGACATCTGCACCAAATTTTCCAGGTTTAGCAACCGCGACTAAGGCATTTAAGTTCGCACCATCAACATAAACTTGACCACCTGCTTCATGAACCATTTCACATATTTTTGTTATGCCTTCTTCAAATACACCATGTGTTGAGGGATATGTGACCATAACTGCAGCTAAATTATTTCTATGTTTATTAATTTTATTTTCTAAATCCAGTAAATCAACATCACCAGTCTCACCGCATTCAACAACTTCAACTTGCATTCCTGTCATAACCGCTGAAGCAGCATTTGTGCCATGAGCACTAGATGGAATTAAACAAATATTTCTATGAGCCTCTCCCCTAGATTGATGATAGGCACTTATTGCTAATAGACCTGCGAATTCACCTTTAGATCCAGCATTTGGTTGCAAACTAACAGCGTCATAACCAGTTATTTCACATAACCATTTTTCTAATTGTTCAATAATTTCTAGCCAACCTGTTATCTGATTTTTAGGAGCAAACGGATGAATATTTGCTAATATCGGCCAAGTTATTGGTTCCATTTCACTAGCAGCGTTTAATTTCATTGTGCAAGATCCAAGCGGAATCATTGATCTATCTAGGGCAACATCTTTATCACTTAGAGAACGAAGCCATCTAAGCATGGCAGTTTCATTGTGATACTTATTAAAATGAACATGAGTTAGATATTTAGTTTCACGATTATTTATGTGTACTTTATTTATTTCTGTAACTGGTTTTGAAAAAACTGATGAGATATTTTCAAGTACTTCATCATTTGTCGTCTCGTCCACTGATATTGCAATAGTTTCGTTATCAATTTTACGGACATTTATATTTTTGTTGACAAAATCACTGATTATTTTTTCAGTTTTACCAGTTTTTATAGCAACTGTGTCAAAATAATTTTTATGCATTACTTGAAAACCAGCATTTGTGGCCATGGAAGCGATTTGTTGGGCTTGTAAATTAATGCGTTCTGCCATAGCTTTTAGACGATGTGGACCATGATAAGCAGCATAAGCAGAAGAAATAACAGCTAATAAAACTTGTGCGGTACAAATATTACTTGTAGCTTTTCCTCTTCTTATATGTTGTTCTCTTGTTTGAAGTGCTAATCGATAAGCAGCTCTTCCTTTAGTGTCAACACTTACCCCAACTAATCTGCCTGGTAAAGATCTTGAAAGATCTTCTGTGACAGAGATAAAGCCAGCATGTGGTCCACCAAATCCAAGTGGCACACCAAATCTTTGTGCACTACCAATTGCTATATCTGCTAACCAAGAAGATGGTTCTTTAATTAAGGTCAAAGCGAGTAAATCTGTTGCAGCGATTAAAATTAGACCATCTGATTTTGCTTTTTCTCCAATGTTTTTTAATTCCAAAATATTTCCAGAACTTGATGGATACGAGACTAAAAGTCCAAAGGCTTCACTTGTAATATTTTCAATTGCAATATCAATCAATTTTATTTCAATATTTACCGGTTTTGCTCTAGTTTGTAACACAGCAATAGTTTGTGGATGAGTATCTTTATCAACCAAGAAAATATTTGAATTATTTTTGGAACTTTTTTGCGCCAATCTCATAGCTTCAGCTGCAGCTGTTGGTTCATCTAGCAACGATGCGTTTGCAACTGGTAAACCTGTTAAATCCTCAATCATTGTTTGGAAAAGTAAAAGTGCCTCAAGTCGACCTTGTGCAATTTCTGGTTGATAGGGCGTATATGCGGTGTACCAAGAAGGATTTTCTAAAATATTACGTCTGATAACTGCAGGTGTTAAACAGTTGTAATAACCAAGCCCAATCATGCTAGTCAAATTCTGATTTTTGGAAGCAATGTCTAATAATTCTTTTTGGGCAGCGCTTTCGGATAAAGCTTGAGGTAAATTTAAACTATCGCGAAATCTGATTGAACCCGGAACTGTTTTTTCTAAAAGTTCATCTATTGAATTTAGTTTCAATTCTTTTAACATTAATTCAATACTTGACTGGTCAGGACCAATATGGCGATCTGAGAAGACTGCTTCCCTATTTGACACGATTCGTGACACACCTTGGACTGGTTTTAGAATGAGATTTTCACTCACAAACAATCTTACTTAGTTATATTATTTACGCAATTGCATCACGGACAGCACGCCTTGAGGCGAGTTCATCGATAACTCTATCTGTCATGATGATGTTGCCCTCGGCTGTTTCCGCTGGAAATTCTGCCAAACTTCCCTCAACTTCTTTCCAAACACTTCCAACAGCAATTCCAAATACTCCTTGACCTCCGCGAACTAAGTCAATAACTTCATCATCACTTGTGCACTCATAAACTGTGGCACCGTCTGAAATTAGGGTCAAATTAGATAAATCTTGTGATCCTCTGTCTCTTAACAGTTCAACTGCTGATCTTATATTTTGTAATGAAACGCCGGTATCAAGAAGTCTTTTGATAACTTTTAGAACTAACACATCTGTAAATGAATAAAGTCTTTGTGATCCTGAACCTTGAGCTGGTCTAATTGTTGGTTCTATTAAGCCTGTGCGGGCCCAATAATCTAGTTGACGGTAACTAATTCCAGCTGCTGAACAAGCAACAGCTCCCCTATAGCCAACACCTTCTGGTAGACGGTTTAATTCCTTGGCATCAAACAAAGATTCTTGATGACCAGTTGATGGAATCATATGAACACCGTTCTTTTGTGGGAGTGTTACAAGAGTAAACCAATGGTAAAGACTTTACGTGTATTGAGTCATCGACACGCTTTAAGTCTATACTTGAGAGTTAGGCTTATTGTTTCTCACAAATTGAAGTCATCAGGGTTTACTTGATCCAAGAACTCTCTAAACTTGTCTACTTCTTCTTCTTGCTCCTCGGGGATTTCAATCCCGGCTGCTAGTAATACATCTTGAGCGACATAAATATCGGCCTTGAATCTCAAAGCCAACGCCACAGCATCTGATGGTCTAGCCGAGATTACTTGCCCTCCCCCGAGTTCCATTTCTGCATAAAAAACTCCATCAAGTAGCGATGTGATTTTGACACGTTTCACATTGCTACCTAAAGCTTCTAGAGATTCTTTAAATAGATCATGAGTTAGAGGTCTGGGGGGAACCACCCCTTGCTGAGCAAAAGCTATTGCAGTTGCTTCAACAGCACCTACCCAAATGGGTAAATATTTATCGCCATTTTCGTTTTGTAACAGAATTATTGGTTGGTTTGAAGGCATTTCCACCCGAACTCCGACCACTAAAACTTTAATAAATCCTGCTATTTCCTCGCTCATAAGCTCTCTTTATCTAATTGATTCGATACCAAGATGGCATGTAATTGATTTGTCAGACTAGAAACTTCACGAGTCATCGATTCGGCTTGTTCCTGGGCATCTGGTCTTCTGGAGGCGGCCATAGGTGCCACAACTTGTTTGATCAATGAAACTTCTCGTTCACTGCCAGATTTCATTAGTTTCAAATGCCGAGGATGAAGTCCAAATTCACTTAATGAAGAAATTACCCGAGCTGTTCTAATCGCAAAATCATCGTAATGTCTTTTATCAGCCAAGAGTGTGATCAAACCATGCTGTTGGGCCTCGAGCAGATCAAATTCACTTATTCCAGTGTTTGTGATCAACTCTTCTTTTGTGACACGAATATTAGCTTTTTTCGAAGTCGGGTTAAATTCAATAACCGAATTGGGCACTTTCGGTTTATCTGCAGGTTGGTTTTCTGGGATTAATCCCCTATTTATTGCCTCAATATGTTCTTTAATAACTTTGAGAGGTAGATAATGGTCCCTTTGCATTCGTAAAATGTATCGAATTTTTTCCACATCAGTGTTACTAAATTTTCGATATCCGCTTTTAGATCTGGCAGGCACTAAAAGTCCCTCGGCTTCGAGAAACCTTATTTTCGAGATAGAAATATCCTCAAATTCAGACCGAATCTGATTAATAACTTCACCAATAGTGTAAAGATCACCACGTTTTAGTAAAGATGACATTAGTGATTTTGTCCTGACAAAAGAAATGAGAAACGATATTTTCCTATTTGAATATCATCCCCGGCTTCTAAATTTATTGACTCAACTCTTTCATGATTAACATACAAACCATTTAAGCTCTTCATGTCTTTAATCATCCATTTATTATCTTTGGTGATTTCAGCATGCAGACGAGAAACTGTGACATCGTCTAAAACAATTGTGCAATCATCGGCTCGACCCAAGGTAATTTTTTTTCCCGATAAAATAAAGCGTTGGTTTTTTTGGGATCCAGATCTAACTAACAAAGCGGCCTCTGTTTTTCCCAAACCATCCATTAATCCATCTTCAATAGGTGGAAGTGGACTGGTATCTGAAGAGACAGCAGGAATGGCACCAGTATTTTCTATATCCATACCTATAACCCTAGGTCAATAAAACAAAAGGGTCAACCTGAGGTGCAGGTTAAGAATTATTGAGCAGTTAAATCTTGGTACTGTTTCGCATCAATTAAATCATTGGTCCCAGCAACATCAGCTAATTTAACCATCCAACCTTTGCCATAGGGATCAGAGTTGATTAGTTCAGGATTATTAGTTAAGGCGTCATTTATCTCCGCGACAGTTCCAGACACGGGTGCATAAATGTCACTTACTGACTTAGTTGATTCGACTTCCCCGCAAGTTTGGCCTGCGCTTAATTTGTCACCGACTTTTGGCAAGCTAGCAAAAACAACATCTCCCAAAGCTGATTGGGCAAAATCTGTGATACCAAAAGTTATAGACGTTTCTGAATTGAAATCAACCCATTCATGCTCGGCGGTGTATTTCAGGTTATCTGGGGTATTCATGTTTTCCTGTTCTATTTTACAAGGGCACTTGCGTATTTTGGTGATTCTAATGGAACAACTGATTCTATATTCAAGGTAGTCAGTTTATCAATAGTTATTTGGCCACCAGAAGTGGCGATAGTTTCGCCTACTCCCCCGGGAATTTTAAGTGCAGTTTCCAAAGTTGCGGCATCTCCTAAAACAAAAATATTGAAAGGACTTCTTATGGTGGTGTTGTTTATCTTTATTCCGTTTTCAGTGTCGGTGAAATAAGTACTGTTGATAATCCTTACTTTGTTCATTTGAATGGCTACTGCTCCAGCATCCCTTAGTTCTTGAACGATATTTAATAAAGTGTATGCATTGATCGCATAAGTATCACCTGATATAACTATTTTTATTCCACTACCAGAAACAGGAGTGACCCCTGCCAGTAAAAGCAGTTGATCAAGTCTTACTTGCGCTGCGGCTGTTACTTCGGCACTTGAACCATTTTTAATAGTTTCAAGTAATCGAGTCTGCTTGACCAGTTCGCTTTCCAGAGCATCACTTTGATTATTTAAATCATCTAAAATCTTGACTAGATCACCTTCTCTTGCCGAGCTTAAAACGACTGGTGAATCATTCTGCTTTATTGTAAAAGTTGTTAAAATTCCAAGAACTAAAGTTAAGATGCCTGCAACGATATTTCTGCTCAGATTTTTCTTAATTAATCGACGATTTTTTATAATTTTTTTAACCATCAGGGATTAAATAGATTTCTTCTGATAGCTGCTGCGTTAGCAAATATTCGCATTGCCAAAACCACAACTACTCCAGTGGAAAGTTGAGAACCAACCCCTAATTGATCACCTAGGAATACAATGAATGCAGCAATTAAAACATTACTTGCAAAAGATGAGATAAAAATTCGATCATCAAAAACGCCATCTAAGTTTGCTCTTATAGCTCCAAAAACTGCATCTATTGCTGCGATCACAGCAATTGGTAAATAAGGTTGTAACCAAAGTGGCACAGTTGGGTCTAAAACTACGCCAACTAATGCACCAATTAAAAGTCCGATAACAGGAATCATGATCTGTCTCCAAGCGTAATACCTTGTATATCTGGCAATGAGATGCTGGTAGCCCCCATCTCATCAATGTCCATTTTTGTAATCTTGAAAACCAAACCATAAATTTTTACAATGTAATTCAAATCTTTATATTCTTGATTTTTTGCTAAGTTCGAAAGCATGTCTGAACTTCCTATAACTAAAATTTTATAAGGAGGTAGAAGAGGTCGATAGTTTACTAAAATAGCTTCTCCGGCAGCTCGGATTGCACTTGTAGCAACTAATCGATTCCCATTAATTGAAATGGATTCAGCACCACTAGACCAGAGAGAGTTAACTAATAACTGCACATCGGAATCAAATACTCTTGCTAAATCAATTTGATCGACATCTAATCCATCAGTATTAGTTGCATCATTTAAAGATATTACTAATCCAGGTCCCTTAACTGAGGTCAATCCTGTGAATATCTGTAATTCTTTTTGCCTTTTTGTGCTAATGCCGTGACTATTTATTGCTGTAGACAATGCTTGATAGGTGGCAATGTCATTGTTTACGTCCGATAAGACTTGTGCCGTGTTCTCAATTGAATTTATGCTAGAAGTCACAGCTTTTCTTAATTCTGCACGATTTTTCTCTAAAATCGGTTCCTGGCGTTGAGTATTTGCAATGGAAATACCAAAAATTAAACCAGCGAAAGCCAATAGTAATGCGATAAGCCATTTGGGATCTCGGGAATTATTGTTACTTGCAACACTTTGATAGTCATTAGTTTCAATTTCCTTATTTAAGGCATTGAGTAAACCCATTGAGACAGAATTTTCCTCATTGAAAAGTAGATTTTTAACCATAAGTCCTCACGATTTTGAATGCATGTTCAAAATATTTATAGCCAG
>CALBND010000165.1 GCA_937896305.1 uncultured Actinomycetes bacterium | reverse complement strand
AACCAGCAGCGGTGGTAGAAGAAGTTAAAGTTGAAGAAGCTGTAGCTGAAACTGCAGAAGCTGAAGTTGTTGAAACTAATACAGAGGCAGCAGCAGAATGATTGAAGACGCCCTAGAACATTTAGTTAAAGGAATCGTTGACAGTCCAGATGATGTCGAAGTTACACAAAAAACCACGAAACGTGGCAGAACTTTAGAAGTAACAGTTAACGGTGAAGATCTAGGTCGAGTTATTGGTCGAAATGGTCGTACCGCAACTTCTATAAGAACCGTAATTAATGCGTTGCAAGATGGAAGAACCACACGCATTGATTTCGTAGACGTAGACGCGCAATAAAAAGCGCAATCGAAATGAACGTAGTTGTTGGCCGACTTGGTCGCCCACACGGTGTTCATGGAGAAATAAGTGTTGAAGTTCGCACCGATGATCCGGGAACTAGATTTGCCATCGGTGCGAAAGTCACTTTGAAAGAAAATAATCAATCACTAACAATTGCAGCCACAAGATGGCATCAGCAAAGAATGTTAATCAAATTTATTGAAATAAATGATCGAGATGCAGCAGATGGGGTTAAAGGTAAACATCTAACTGTTGAGATAGACCCACTAGCTTTACCAGAAAATGAAAATGATTTTTATGAATTTCAACTTATAGGTTGTCAGGTCATTGACACTAAAGACGTAATTTTAGGGGAAGTTTTAAACGTTTTGCCAGGTAGTGCCCAAGCCTTAATTGTGGTTAAAACAATTGATAACAAGGAAGTATTAGTGCCATTTGTTGAGCAAATTGTGCCTGTAGTTGATATTGAAAAAAGACAAATTGTTTTAAATCCTCCTAATGGATTATTTGATGAAGAAAATGCTATTGATGCGCGTTGATTTAATAACAATTTTCCCAGACTACTTTTCGCCTTTAAATCTTTCTTTGTTTGGTAAAGCTCAAGAAGCAAAACTTATTGAAGTTAAAGTTCATGACTTAAGAACCTTCACAGCTGACAAACACAAAACTGTTGACGATGCCCCATATGGCGGGGGACCGGGCATGGTGATGTCACCTGTTATTTGGGGTGAGGCAATTGATTCTGTTTTAGCTCAAGCAACTATTAAACCGGTGTTAATTGTGCCAACTCCATCAGGACAAGTTTTTAATCAAGAGTTAGCTCAAAAATTATCAAACCAAGAACATTTAGTTTTTATTAATGGTCGCTATGAAGGAATAGATTCTAGAGTCGTGCAACATTATCAAGACAGCAATAAATTTTCTGAAGTTTTAGAAATTAGTATTGGAGATTATGTCTTAGCAGGTGGAGAAGTTGCTTCCTTAGTTATTCTGGAAGCTACTTCAAGACTTATTAATGGCGTATTAGGTAACGAAGATTCAGTATCCGATGATTCATTTGCCCCAGGTTCAATGCAAAATTTATTAGAAGGACCTATTTACACTCGTCCACCTGTGTGGCGAGATTTAAATGTGCCTGAGGTTTTAACCAGTGGGGATCATGGAAAAATTAGCCAATGGCGAAAAGAAAAAGCTTTAGAAAGAACTAAAAAATTTAGACCTGATCTAGATTCCAAATAGTTTTCTATTTTCAACACTGACTAAATCTAAATACTTTTCAGGATATTTTTTAATTATTTTGGCCACAAAAGAACACTGAGGCACAACTTGATAATTTTTTGCCAACAAATCATCTAGTGCAAAAAAAATTAATTTTTCCCCTAAACCTTGTCCTCCATATTTTGGTTCTACCACCGTATGATCGAGCACCATTTCTTGGTTTTCGAGGTGAAAATCAGCTATACCTATTTGGGTTTGCTCATCAAATAATTGGTATTGATTTTTTGATTCATTCAAGATCACAGTGAAAGCCACATTTATCAATCTAGAGTAATTGGGGCCTAAAAAAGGCCAAAAATGGCCGTTTTTACCCCCATAAAGGCCTATTTAGCCCTGACTGGCAGAATAAGGATTCACGGATTGCAAGCCCTATTTTTTCCGCCACAGGGGAATTTATGGGGACTTAAAAAGGCAGTAAAAATCCGGCACCAAATCAAACAAGACTGAGCGACCTGTGAGCGTTGCAGATCAAGAGGTAATAAAAATGAAGCGTCTCGATTTCTTAGATAAATCTTCTCTAAAAAAAGGTATTCCAGCATTTAGAACTGGTGACACCGTAAAAGTACACGTAAGAGTTATTGAAGGTACTCGTTCTCGTATCCAGTTATTCCAAGGAATTGTTATTAAACGCCAAGGCAGTGGCATTTCTGAATCTTTCACAGTTCGTAAAGTTTCATTTGGAACAGGTGTGGAAAGAACATTTCCAGTTCACACTCCAGTGATTGAAAAAATTGAATTAATGACTCGCGGTGATGTTCGTCGTGGCAAACTTTATTACCTACGTGATCTTCGTGGCAAAGCCTCAAAGATTAAAGAACTTCGTGGCGATCTAGCTGCAGCTGTTGTGGTGGAAGAAGAAGTTGAAGCAGTCGTTGAAGAAATTGTTACCCCAGTAGCTGAAGAAGTTGTACCTCAAGAGGCACCAGTTGAAACTGCTGCACCAGTTGTTGAAGAAGTGGTAGTAGAACCAGTAGCAGAAGTTGTTGAAACACCTGCAGCTGAAGAAACTGCACCTGAAACAAAATAATAATTAAATTGCGGTCACTATGGGCAGCGGTTCGTGAACTGCTGATTGTAGTTGGAATTGCATTAGTTTTATCTTCTGTTGTAAGAATATTTATCTTCCAAGCATTTTATGTTCCAAGTGCTTCAATGCAAGATACTTTACTTTTACAAGATCGAATTATCGCCACTAAAATAACCAAACCGTTTACTGATATTAAACGCGGTCAAATTGTGGTTTTTAAAGATCCAGGGGACTGGTTACCAGTTTTTGAAGAAGATAAAAATTTACCAATGCATCTTTTGAGCGTAGTTGGATTATTGCCTTCAGATGCAGGTGATGACTTAGTTAAAAGAGTCATCGGGATTGGGGGAGACACTATTAAATGTTGCTCACCTCAAGGAAATATTTTAATCAATAACACAGAATTAAAAGATCAAGATTTTATTAAACCTGGGGTTAATACCAATCAAGTTGAATTTGAAATCACTGTTCCTAAAAATAGAATCTTTGTGATGGGAGACAACAGACCAGATAGCAGAGATTCCCGTTTTCACCTAGAAACTGCATATGGAACTGTTCCAACTAGAAATGTCGTAGGACCAGTTAATTTAAGAATCTGGCCTTTTAATCGTTTTGCGGTCTTAAAAATTCCTGAAGCATTTAGTGTCATTCCTGATGCCCAGAACTAAAAAAAATTCTCCAACACTTGAATCAGAATTAAAACTATTTCAACGTGGTGCCAAATTTGTTGCAGGAATGGACGAAGTCGGTCGAGGTTGTTTAGCAGGTCCAGTAAGTGTCGGAGTTGCAGTCATTGATATTAATTGCACACTTGAAGAAAATAGTTTCCCCAAAGATTTAGCGGACTCAAAGCTTTTAAGTGAAGAAAAAAGAGAAGAAATTTTACCGCTAATTAAATCCTGGGTAATAGATAGTGCAGTAGGTCATGCCAGTGCTAATGAAATTGATGAATTCGGTTTAACAAGAGCACTACGCAGAGCAGGTCGAAGAGCTTTACTGGAATTGAAAATAAAACCAGATAACTTAATTCTAGATGGTAAACACAATTGGCTTATGCCCAATAAAGCATCCGATGATCTGTTCGGGGAAGAAGATAATGATGGTTTACTTGATAATAATTTAAAGATTCATAGTCAAATTAAAGCGGACTTAAGTTGTGCTGTGGTGTCAGCTGCCTCGGTAGTAGCAAAAACCACTAGAGATCAGATTATGAAAGATTTAAGTAAAGAATTTCTCGAATATTTTTGGGCAGATAATAAAGGTTATGCAGCACCAGAGCATTTAGCTGCCATTAAGCAACACGGTCCAACCAAATATCACAGGGTGAGTTGGAAAACCTTTAATTAAAGAATTTTTAGACCAGTTTGAGTTTCTGAAATTTGCCACAAATTATTAACTTTATTGTCTGATATTTTTCTAAACTTTCTAAGCTTGATTGCTTTGCCTCTTACCCCATATTTAGGACCAAATATTTCTTCACCTTTAATGTTTAGAGCAGTTGCACCCATTATTTGTGGTTTGGCACCTTCATAACTACTCATACCTATTTTCTGGGCTAAAACTACCCATAAATTGGCATTTTTACCCGCTCCACCCATGGCTACTGCTTTTTCTTGTAAACCAGAATTTGTTAAACCAGGATGAGCACAAACTGATTTTGCATTTATGCCAGCTGCTTTAAATTTTCTATCTAGTCCGGTTGCAAAAATATAGTTAGCTAGTTTCGAATTTCCATAAGATTGCCAAGCATTGTATTTATCTAACTGATTGGGATCTGTTGGTTTAAGATTTTTGCCTTGATGTCTTGCCACACTAGAAACCGTTACTACCCGAGAGTTAGGAGTGGCTTTAATTAAATCCATTAACAAAGCAGTAAGGCTGAAGTGCCCAAAATGATTAACCCCAACTTGGGTTTCAAAACCTTGCTCGGTGATATTTTTTGGACAAGCCATAATTCCTGCGTTTAAAACTAAAATATCTAACTGTTTTTCTTTATCAATAAATTCTTGTGCAGCTTTTTTGATACTGTTCAAAGAATCAAGTTGCAACACGATTAGTTCAACATTTTCAGGTGAATCTGTTATTTTTGCTAAAGCACTTTTAGCCTTATCCATTGTTCGAGCAGCTAAATACACTTTGGCATTTCTTTTGGCTAACTCTTTAACAGTTGCTAAACCTAAACCTGAGTTACCTCCGGTTACAAATGCTACTTTTCCAGTCAGATCCTTTTGTTCTGTAATCATTAAATATTTACTTCCTCTTCATCTAGATCCCAAAGTCTGGCCCCACCATAGATTCCGGCTTTGTTACTTACTCGAGACACGTTATTACCTAACTCTAGGCCTTTCAAATGTTTAGCATTGCCACCACCAACATAACAATGATCAAAGAAAAGAAATTGATCATATTTACTTATTGCTTTTAAAACACGTTTGGTCCAACGAGCAACTCCGATATGTTCTCGTGCCGCATTTCCAATTTGTTCTTCAAAAGTTTCATTTTGTCTAAATGGGGTATGGCCAAGTTCAAGATGGGGAAGCAATTGACCATTTTGGAAAAGTGCTGTGCCAACACCGGTACCAAGAGTCATCACAAATTCTAAACCTTTACCAGAAATAACAGCAGCCCCTTGAATGTCTGCATCGTTTGCAACTTTGGTTGGAATTGCTAAGGCTTTTTGTAAGGGAGTTTGTAAATCAAAGTTAAGCCATTTTTCAATTAATTCGGGTTCCCGAGGACCGTTTTTTATTTTTCTAGATAAAGATGGAACCATCACCACAATGCCATCTCTAACTAATCCTGGAAAACCAACACTTGCTCGATGGGCTTTAGGAAGATCTTTCACAAAATCTGCCACAACATCTGAAAAAGTTTCAGGGTAAGAGGGATAAGGAGTTTCGATGCGAATACGTTCGCAAATCATTTCCCCAGATTTATCAATCACACTTGCTTTAATACCTGAGCCACCAATGTCAATGGCCAGCGTTAAAACATCTGCTGGCCATTGAGTCATGAATTAATTATGTCTTATTTCTTTGCAGGCTTCATTACTGCATCGTAAAGAAATGCTGCAGCAATCGCACCAGCTAGTGGTCCAACAATCCAGATCCAAAAATTGGCATAGCTTCCTGATGCAATTGCAGAACCAAACCAACGAGCTGGGTTCATTGCACCACCTGTGAGGGGACCGGCAAATAAAACACCAGCGGTGACTGCTAATCCAACTGGTAAACCAGCAACAGTTGCATATGAACCACGTTTATCAATAACTACACCCATAATTACCATCATTAAAATAAAGGTGGCAATAAATTCAACTAATAACCCATAAACAGGTTTAATCGGTTGAGCAAGTGTTGGGGTACCGATGTTTTGAGCATATGTTCCATAACCAATCTTTAGAACAACAGCAGCAAATACACCAGCAATTAATTGGGTAACAATAAATGCCAAAGCATCTATCGATTTCATTCTTTTAGTAACCCACATAGCAATTGTTACTGCTGGATTAAACATTCCACCTGAAATATGTGCAAAAGCAGATATAGAGATAAATACGGCAATACCGTAAGCCAAAGCAATCCCAGTGATATCTGATCCACTCAAAATTGCTCCGATACTTAACACCATCAAGGTGAAGGTGCCAATAAATTCTGCCAATAAACGGGCAGGTGCATTAACCATTAATTCTCCTTTATTTTGACCTGAATCGAACCTAGGGGATGAGTCTGTTTACAAGGGGTATTGGAAGTAGGCGATTGCTAATAAAGTACGAGAAAAAATCAAATTAAATAGTAGCTAGGGTAAGAATTTCAGCCCCAGTTTTAGTAACCACCAAAGTATGTTCGAACTGGGCAGAAATTTTTCTATCTTTTGTTAAAACAGTCCAACCGTCTTGCAAAATATCGTAATCATATGTTCCAAGATTTAACATCGGCTCGATTGTGAAAGTCATTCCTTCTTGTATTAATTGAGTTGCTTGCGGATCATCAAAATGAGGTATTACCAATCCAGAATGAAACGAAGTGTGCACACCATGTCCGGTGAAATCTCTGACTACTCCATAATCAAATCTTTTGGCATAGCTTTCAATCACTCGACCAATCACATTGATGGGTCTTCCAGGGGCAACAGATGTAATTGCTCGGTCTAGGGCTTCTTTGGTTCTTTCAACTAAAAGTTGTACTTCCAGGGGTGCACTTGATTTTTCTCCCACAAAAAAAGTGGCATTGGTATCACCATGAACTCCGTGAATAAATGCGGTGACATCTAAATTGACGATATCTCCTTCATTCATTATTTGGCTAGAAGGAATACCGTGACAAATTACTTCATTGAGGGAGGAGCATAGAGATTTCGGAAAACCTCGATATCCCAAAGTTGAAGGGTAAGCTCCATGATCACACATGTATTGGTGAGCTATTTCATCTAATTTATCGGTAGTGATTCCCGGTGCAATAGCTTTTGCTGCTGTTTGCATGGCATTAGCAGCAATATTTCCAGCAATACGCATTTTCTCAATTACTTCAATACTTTGAACATCAGAACCTTGATATGGGGCAGGAGATTTTTTTCCAACATATTCAGGTCTTTTAATATTTACTGGAACACTTCGCAAAATAAGGCTCGATTATTTAATACTGAAACTGGTTTTAACAGTCTTAGCAGCTTTGCCTTTTTTCTTCACTGAAAATGTCACAGTACAAGTGCCTTTGGATTTAGCGATAACTTTGCTCGCAGTAGCAGAACAGGCTGCTGCTGGTTTAGCTTTTAGGCCCACAATAGAAACACTTGTGCTGGCAGCAATTGGATAACCAAGTCTTTTTGCCGCAGTTTTAGCACTATAAGTTGTTTTTTTCTTGAAATCTGGTCTGGCTATGGTGACTGCTTCTTCTGCTGGATATCCGGCAAGAGCTAGGGCTTGTTTGGCAAGTGAAGTAAATCCGCTGGCAACCAAACTTAATACGGCGCGGGTTTTTAATTCCGGATAACAAGGGGTACCGCTACCACCGGCGACTGGACCGATTAAAAGATTTTCTGTTTCGGTTTGCAAAATAACTGGGCCACCACTATCTCCAAAGCAAGCCCCACTATTGGCAGCTGTTTTTCCATATAGATAAGTCTTGGCACCCAAATATTGTGATGGGGTTTGGGAAAGGGTTAAAGGAATCATGGATACATCACTTTTTGCTGCAGTTTGCCCATAACCAAAGAAATACATTTTCTTAACCGCAGCAGTAGCTCCTGCAACTTCGGCTTCGCTAGCTAGACGTGTAACTAGTGGAATTCCGATTTCTTTATCCAGCACTAGAAAAGCAATATCGTTTGGTTGGACATAACCATTTGATGAATTCTTGTAACCTTCAGTAACAATTACTGCACTGGCATTTGCTACTGGTCTGGTGTTAGTTAAATTTATACCTTGCGCATAAATGTGAATACTAGAAGCAGGATAAACATTGGTTGAACCTTCTTCAACAACACAATGTGCTGCTGTTACAACAATGTTTGGTTTCCATAAACCACCTGTACAAGCAGTCTGAAAATCAGATCCAAGATCAACTCGAATTGCTACAACAAATCCTGAGCCAGTGGCATCGGCACCACCCACAACGCCTTGGGCTGGGGTAGCTAAAAAGCCCATAGAAATAAGGCTAAAAATAGATATGCCGCTAATTAATTTTTTCATCACTATCTAGACTACTTCAATGCAGTCTCTGGCCGTTTTAGCCTCGTTGATTTTGTTAACAATCCTCATGGCCGGCCCAATTGCTTTGGGCTTAAGTTTTAAATCCCATAACAAAATAGTTAAATTCTTGGCTTTAGTGATTTCAATTTTTGCAATCATTTCAGGTTTCTGGTTTCTTAGTTTGCAGATCGGAATCGGGGCCAGACTAGTTGGCCTGTTCGCGATTACTTCGGGCTTGCTATCGATTTATCGAATCTTTAAAAAATAACTAATTAGACAAATGAAAAGCCCCGGTGTTTTAGCACCGGGGCTTTTCTAGCAAACCTTTGAAGGTTACGCAGTTTTCTTACGACGACGACGCTTTGGAGCAGCTTTTGCTGCTTTCTTACGACGACGCTTTGGTGCAGCTTACTTACGACGCTTTGGAGCAGCTTTTTTAGCTGCTTTCTTACGACGTTTTTTAGGTGCTGCTTTTGCTGCTTTTTTACGACGACGCTTTGGAGCAGCTGATGCTGCTTTTTTACGACGGCGTTTTGGTGCAGCTTTCTTAACTGCTTTTTTTCTTCTTTTAGCCACAATTCCTCCTGGCGAGTCGTCTTCTGTTCCGGAAATCACAGAAGAACGTTAAGCACAATCGTTCCAGAAGAAATGCATATTGTCATCATGTAACGCAATATTTAACGCGTCGTGTCGCGCCGTTTTTTTCATTATTTTTTAGCATTTTTATACATAAATATTGTTATTTTTTTTACTAAATTTTTATTGCAAAAATGGTGCATTTTCGCAGGTCAGAGGGGGTTTTTTACACTCAAGGGTTCACACTTCTTTTAAATTTTTTTTAAAAAAATCACTACATATAGGGGTCAAGGTTACTATTTTTTTCGCGAAAATCTTTTACTTTTTTTGCAAAAATATTTGTTTTTACATCAAATTTATAAAAATCTTTTAATGTTGCACTTAAAAATATTGAAACAAAAATTGTTAACAGACCACCAGAAATAATTGAAAATTCAAGTCCACCAGCTCTAGCAAAGATGGCACCGCGCATCTGTCCGACTTGTGGACCAACTGAATAACTCAACAATTCAATGGAAGCAAGGCGTCCCCGTAGTTCATCTGGGATTGATTGATTCCACATCAAACTCCTAAAAATGGCAGAAAGCTGATCAAAAAAACCGGCCACAATCAATCCCAGCATCGCAAAAATTAAAACGTGCGACATTCCAAAAAGCACTATGCCCACACCCCAGCCCATGACCGACAAACTTATGGTTCGCCCATATCGAGAAACTTGATTCGACCAGCCACTTGTGATGGCTGCGAGTAAGGCACCTAAAGGAATGCTGGCGTAAAGAAAACCAAGTGTCCAAACCCCACCGAGTTTGTCTGCAACGAATGGAAATAGTGCGTAGGGGAAAGCAAAAAAACATTGCCGAAATATCTATTAAATACGTGCCCATTAGATCTTTTCGCGAATAGGCGTATTGCAAACCTTCTTTAATTCTTTTTAAGGAAGGACGCTCTGCATTATGTGCAGGTTTCATTGCTTTTACTTTTAAAAATAATGAAATAGAAATAAAGAATGATAAAACGTCAATAAAATAGGCATAACTTACACCTCCGGAGGCAAGAATTATTCCAGCAATCATGGGGCCTACAACTGCGGTGGATTGATTTTTTGAGGAGTTCAAAGCCATCGCACTTGGTAATTTTTGATAGGGCACAACTTGAGGAAGAATTGATTCCATCGCCGGGCTTTGTAGTCCACCTGAAGCAGCAATGAATGCGGCTAAAACCAAAATCACGATAGGGGACTGATCGCTAAAAAGTGAATAAACTAGCAAGGCAACTGAGATGATTAAGCTAACTATTTCTGCGTAAACAATTATTTTTCTGCGATCAAATGCATCAGCTAAAACTCCGCCATAAAGTCCAAAAATAATTAAGGGGATCACTTCGGCTAGGCCTACCGCTCCTACCCAAAGGTAGGAATCTGTTAAGACTTTCATTTGAAAAGGCAGTGCCACATAAGTCATTTTGTTTCCCAATTGGGTTACGACTTCAGCGCTAAAGAGCAAGCGGTAATCGCGAGAAATTTTTAAGGCAGAGATATCCATTCGGATACGTCTAGGAGCAGGAGTTGACATCGTGAACGAAGTCTACTTTTTGGGTTTTACGGTTTTATTTAGCCAGCAGCAATTTGGTCAAGGATCTCAGCGGCTTTGATGGAATCTGCTGGACTCAAAACCCAATTGTCGCCACCCTTAATCCGGGCAGAAACTTCTTCCAACATTAATTGGTAGGCATCAACAACAGGAAAATTTTCCACGTTTACTAGGCGACCTTTTTGTTCCAAAATCAAACTTGAGGCTTCATTCCAGGATCCAAATGAATTTCCAAGGCCTGTTTTGATGCGACCTTTACTGCCTGTGATTTCAAGGTTTTGGTATTCCTCAAAGTCAAAAGATGAGCAGCCTTGAATTTTGATTGAATTATTTATGCTTGCTTTAACCCAGGTAGTCGAATCGATTCCACTTCGAGCTTGATCTTGTTTCACTTTTTTGACTTTAAATTTCTTTACTCCACCACTCATGGCTATCCAGGAATGAATTTCATAGCAACCAATGTCGTAAAGCGCCCCGCCACCCATGGCTGGTTCGTTTCGGTAGTTGCCCTCCACATCTCCAATGAAGGTAAAGCCTGTATTAATTGCTTTTACTTTGCCAATAGCGCCTTCATCAATTAGTTGTTTCATTCTTTTGAAACGTGGGTGCCAGCGAGTCCAAACTGCTTCTACTAAGAGTCGATTATTTTTTTCAGCAGCATCAAACATCAGCTTGGTTTCTCTAACATCTAGTCCTAATGGTTTTTCGCATAAAACGTGTTTGCCGGCATTAAGTGCTTTTATCGTCCATTCCAGATGCTGATGATTTGCTAAAGAAATATAGACAGCATCAACTTTGTCATCATTTAATAAATCGTCATAAGAAGTGTGAACTACTTTTCCACCTAATTCAGCAGACCTTTTTTCATCTCTGCTGGCTACTGCATAAATTTTTGCACCCTTGGCATTGTGGGTGGCAGGGGCGAGAGCTTTATGGGCAATATGACCGGCACCAAGAAATCCCCAATTAACTTCAAACATTATTTATACCCACTTCTGCTATTTGATACCTATTAATAGCAGTTATCTGGGTGGAGTTGATAAGTCACCATGTTTTTCTATTCGGGAATCGGACGCAATTGCCTTGAAAAAGATTAGGCTGGGGATTGTGAAAAGTTGGATCAAGGCAATTGTGCGAGAAATCATCATCACCCCTAATGCTGATGACCACAAATACTCCAGAGGAGTTTTGGGAATAGTTACTGGATCTATAAATTTTCCAGGGGCTGCAGTTTTAAGTGTGAGTGCTGCAAATCAAACTGGAATTGGCATGACTCGCTTTTATTCACCAAACAAAGAAACAGGGCAACTAGTTTTAGCTAAAAACCCTGAAGTTGTTACAGAACCAGGATTAGTGGATGCATTTTTGTTGGGATCTGGAATTGTGGAAAAAAATATTTTTAGTACTAAAAGGCATCGAGAGTTAAAACAGGCCGCTAAATTAAATCTTCCTACAGTTTTAGATGCCGGGGCAATGTTTTTGGCCGGAAAAATTGAAGCTCCCACCATCATCACTCCACACTATGGCGAATTAGCAAGATTATTAAACTCTAGAAATCATTCATGCACTGTGAAAGATATATCTGAAAATCCTGAAAAATGGGCCAGATTTGCTGCTCGCAAACTGGGGGTAAATGTTTTATTGAAAGGAAATAAAACATTTGTTTCAGATGGAGTAGAGGTTGAAGAATTACCACAAGCTACAACCTTTTTGGCTACTGCTGGAAGTGGTGATGTTTTAGCAGGGATTTTGGGTGCTTTGGTTTGTTCGAATCGAAAAAGGCTAAGTAGTCAAAGAGTTAGTTTGTTAGAGATCGGGGTAGGGGCAAGCTTTATTCATGCCCAGGCAGCACTTTTAGCTTCTAAACATAATTCAATAACTGCATCAATGATTGTAAATAAAATTCCTAAAGCAATAGCAAAAATACTAGATTAATTCATTCAAAGTATGAATAATATGTTGATATTTTTTATCAGTGGCTTGACTTAAAGCTATTTGGCATGGCTTGTTATTTGACGCATAAGCAACAGTATTAGTTTGCTTTACTTCTGTTGCTTCTCTTAAAGTGGCACTTTGGGTGAACTCTGGATGTAAGAGTCCTCGATCTCCTGCAAAACCACAACAATTCCAATCCAGTGGAATGAAAACATCATCTGAAATAAAATTGGCAATTTCTTTCATGTACTCATTTGAACCTGTTTCAACACCGGAACAGGTTGGATGCAATGTGATACTTGAGATTTTTTTCAAGATATTTAATTTAGGTAAAATTTCTTTCGCTGTGAATTCAACTAAGTCCAAAATTTTTATTGGAGTTTCTTCAAATATTTGACTTAAGCCTTGGGTGCACGAGGTTGAATCTGAAACTATGGCAATCCCAGCGCTTTCTTGATGAGCACTCAATTGTGTTTTTGTTGCAAAGGCCATTTGTTCATAGCCTTGCCATAAGCCTTTTGAATTCCAAGGGGTTGCACAACATAGTTTTTCAATACCTTGAGGAATAGTTACTTTAATTCCTGCCTTTTGGCAAAGTGATAGAAAGGCTTCTTCAATGTTTTCTTCACCATAAATAGTGTTTATGCAAGAGGGAAAATAAATAACATCTGGTGAGGCTGTTATGAGACTTTGTCTGGGTAGTCCACCTGAGGGTAATTTTTTATTCCATGATGGAATCGAATTTTTACCCACAACACTTCTTAAAATAATATTTACCAATTTAACTAAAGCACTAGGAAGTATTTTGGTTAAAGATAATGTCCAAGATAGTAATTTTGTGATGATATTCCAATATTTGGCAGTGAAATAGCCGATTCTTTCTGTAATAAAATTTTGTTGCTCGGTTCGTAGTCGTTTAACTAGATCCCCGGTATTGATATGCACGGGGCAAGCCACCGCACACATTCCATCAACTGCGCAAGTATCTATTGCTTGATAGTCATAGGATTTATCAATTGCCTCGATTGTTTCAAAATCATTTATTTTCTCAGCTGTTTTTCTGGCTCGTCTTAAAATAATTCGCTGCTTGGGAGTCAAAGTTAGATCTTTAGAGGGGCAGACTGTTTCGCAGTATCCACACTCAACACATTTATCAATTTCTTGATCTACTGTTACTGAGATTTTTAAGTTTTCTATATGAATATTTTCATTTTCGTTGATAATGATTCCAGGGTTTAAAATATTTTTTGGATCAATTAATTTCTTCAAATCCACCATTATTTGATACAAATCTGCACCAAATTGTTTCTTCACGTAAGGAGCCATGATTCGACCGGTTCCATGTTCTGCTTTTAGGGAACCTTCTTGAGATAAAACTAAGTCCACCATCTCACCAGTGAAAGATTCATATCTTTGTAGATGTGAAGTGTCATCAAATTTTTCATTTAGGAGGAAATGTAAATTTCCATCTTTAGCGTGACCAAAAATCACTGAATCATGATATTTGTGTTTATTAAGCAAGTTTCGAAGTTCAACAGTTGTTTCATGAAGATAATTAACGGGAACTGAAATATCTTCTAACAAAGCAGTAGTTCCTGGTGCCCGGTTTCCTGCAACTGCGGCATAGAGTCCTTTTCTGGCATACCAAAGTTCATTTCTTGTTTTAAGTGAAGTAGTGAACTCACCACTTGTTTTAGTTAATCCAGCAATCATAGGTTTAGCATTTTGCATAGTTTCGTTTAATTTATTTTCACTTTCTTCCTGATATTCAACAAGGAAAGCCGCATTTGAGGAGAAAGTGTGTTGAGCTAGAACTGAATCAGCCATATGTTCTCTTTGAGCAACCAAGAGAGATGAAATATCAAGTAATTCCACAATTGTTGGGCTACTTTGCAAAATAGAAGTTAACGATGCAGTTGCTTGTTCTAGGTTGTCAAATATCAGTAAACCGGTTGCAGCGTAGGGGTAAAGCGGAATCGTGTTGAAAGTTACTTCAGAAATAAACGCCAAAGTGCCTTCGCTGCCTATTAAAAGGTGAGCCAGGATGTCAATTGGTTTAGCAAAATCTGTGAATGAATTTAAGCCATAGCCCATGGTGTTTTTTATCGCATAACTGGATTCTATTTTTTCAACCATTTTGGAATTTTTTTCAATTCTATTTTTTAAATCAAGTAATCCTGTATAAATTTCTGGTTCTTTTAGTCTTAATTGTTCGTCAGCATCTTTATCAGCAGTATTGATTTGGGTTCCAGAGGCTAAAACAAAATTTAGTGAAGCCAAAGTTGAATAAGCATTAAATTGGGTGCCACAAGCCATGCCACTTGAATTATTTGCAACAACCCCACCGATGGTGCAAGCAATTTCACTTGCTGGATCTGGTCCAAGTTTTCTACCATACTTTTTTAAGGCCGCATTTACTCTATTAATTGTTAATCCAGGTTGAACTCTTACTTTCATACCTTCTTCTAAAATTTCTATTTCTTTGAAGTTTCTTCTGGTATCAACCAAAATTGAATCTGTTACGGCTTGTCCACTAAGGGATGTGCCCCCCGATCTAAAAGTGATACTGAGTTTATTTTTATGAGAAATTTTAAAAATATCTGCCATTTGTGATGCACTGTGAGGTTTAGCAACATATTTGGGAGTTAATAAGTAATGGGAGGCATCATTTGCGATAGCTGTTCGTACAAATAAGTCTTGATTTAAATCTTTTAGAGATTCAAATTTGTTAATGGGATTCACGTGACACCTGGGAACCACTTGATCCCACAAGGAAATCTAAATCCGCACCCAAATTAGCTTGCATCACATGATCTATATACATCTTTTCCCACCCACGTTGTGGCGCTGCAAGAGAATCCAGCATCTCAGTTGAAGGTTTACGTTTTGCTAATTCGTCATCGGTTAATTCAACATTTAGACTTCTATTTTCTACATCTAAAGAAATGACATCACCAGTTTTAATTAAAGCTAAGGGACCACCAGCAGCAGATTCAGGTGAAACATGCAAAATAACTGTGCCATAAGCAGTTCCACTCATTCGACCATCACAAATTCTGACCATGTCTCGTACACCTTGTTTTAATAATTTTTGTGGAATTGGCATATTGGCAACTTCTGGCATGCCCGGATAACCTTTAGGCCCACATCCCCTAAGAACTAAAACTGTGTCTTTATCAACATCTAAATTGGGATCATCGATTCTTTTATGAAAATCTTCTATTGAATCAAAAACTAAGGCTTTGCCTTTATGTTGTAATAATTCTTTACTTGCCGCAGCTGGTTTGATTACTGCACCAGTGGGGGCCAGATTTCCATAAAGAACAGCAATGCCTGCAGATTGTTGTAATGGTTTATCTCTTTTTGCAATCACGGTTTCATCAAATATAGAATTATCTGACAAATAATTTACTAGTGGTTTTCCGGTTACAGTAATTGGTGTTGGGTCTAGTAAATCTTTTAATTCATTTAATAAAGCAAGTAGGCCACCTGCTCTAAAGAAATCTTCCATTAAGTGATTTCCAGCCGGCTGCAAATTAGCCAGCAGTGGAACTTTTGATCCAGTTTTATCAAAATCATCTAGTGTTAAATTAATTCCCAATCTGCCAGCTATAGCTAAAAGATGTACTACAGCGTTTGTTGAGCCACCAATTCCTGCAAGTGTCACGATTGCATTTAGAAATGATCCTTTAGTCATAACATCGCTAGGTTTTCTATCTAGCTTCACCATCTCAACTATTAGTCGACCAGTTTCTTGCGCACTTTGTAACAATCTTGAATCTGGGGCTGGAGTGCCAGCAACACCTGGAATTGTCATGCCTAAAGCTTCAGCAACACAACCCATAGTTGAGGCAGTTCCCATGGTGTTGCAGTGTCCACGACTTCTAATCATGGAAGATTCTGATTTAAGAAAGTCTGCTTCACTCATTTTTCCAGCACGAAGTTCTTCACTAAATTTCCAAACATCAGTTCCGCAACCAAGTGCTTTGCCTTTGAAAGTTCCAGAAAGCATTGGTCCACCAGGCACAACAATTGCTGGAATATCAACAGATGCTGCTGCCATTAATAGAGCAGGAATTGTTTTGTCACAACCACCTAATAAAACAACACCATCAATTGGATTAGCTCGTAATAATTCTTCTGTTGCCATAGCAGACATATTTCGCCACAACATTGCAGTTGGTCTGACTTGAGTTTCCCCTAAAGAAACTGTGGGCATATTTAAAGGAACGCCACCGGCTTCCCAAATACCGTTTTTAACAAAATCACTAATTTCATTTAAGTGTGAGTTACAAGGAGCAAGATCTGATGCAGTATTTGCGATAGCAATATGGGCTCTGCCATCAAAAGCATCATCAGGTAGACCTCTTCGCATCCAGGCTCGATGGATGTAAGAATCTCGATCTCGACCTTTGTACCAAGCATCACTTCGCAAGAGAGTTTAAAACCTCACGATCTTTATTGAAGGCTTGTAGATTTTCTAGTAAGCACAATCTATATTGGATGCATCATGAGAGCTTTTGTGGTTACTGCTCCACGCACATCTGGCGTGCAAGAAGTCATAAATCCAGTGGCAGGACCTGGTCAAGTTGTAGTTGATGTGTCTCGGGTTGGGGTGTGTGGAACCGACGTCGAATTTTTTACAGGCGAAATGGCTTATCTTCATTCTGGTCATGAAAAATATCCACTTCGTTTAGGTCACGAATGGTGCGGAGTAATTGCAAGTGTTGGTGAAGGAATAGATAAAAATATTGTGGGCAAACGTGTCACTGCAGACACCATGCTTGGTTGTGGAAATTGTTATCGTTGTTTAAATAATCGTCAACATGTTTGTGAAAATAGATTTGAAATTGGAATCAGAAATGGTTGGGCAGGGGCTTTAGCTGAACAACTGCTAGTTCCTGCTAAAGCAATTCATTTCCTACCTGATTCCATCAATGACACTGTTGGGGCATTAATAGAGCCAGGTGGTAATTCTTTACGAGCAGCACAAGCTGCTGATGCAAAAGCGGGAAAAAAAATATTAGTTTGGGGTTCTGGAACAATTGGTTTACTAACTGCACAACTTGCTTCATTTATGGGTGCCTACGTTCATGTAATTGGCAGAAACGCACAAACGCTTTCCTTGGCTAAGGATTTGGGTGCTAATGCTGTTTCACAAGATTTTGAAGAAGTAGATGGCGGATTTGATGCAGTAATTGATTGCACTTTTGATAAAGATATTCCAAATAAAGCATTGCAAGTAGTAGAACCTGGGGGGAGAGTTGTTTACATTGGAATTTCTGGGAGCCCAAGTTTAATTGATTCCAGAGATTTAGTTTTAAAAGATGTAACAGCAGTTGGAATCTTGTCTGCTTCACCAGGTTTGAAAGGAACAATCGAGATATATGCAAATGGAAAAGTTGATCCAACTCCCATAGTTGCTGCCACAGTTGGCTTAAGTGAGACCACAGATGTTTTGTCAGGCAAAAGACCAACTAATAGTGGGGTTGGTCCTAAGATTCATATTGATCCCCGAAAGGATTAAGTCACGATGAGCGATTTTAAAGATTTAGTTGCAATTGTTACCGGTGGTGCAAGTGGCATAGGGGAAGCTACTTCTAAATTACTTCTTTCTCGTGGTGCAAAAGTTTTTGTTTTCGATGTCAATCAACCAGCAAATCCAATTAATGGAATAACTTATTTAATTTGTGATATTTCAAATAGACTTGAAGTAAATAAAGTTGTAGCAGATGTTGCCCAAAACGGTTTAGATATTTTGATTAACAATGCAGGAATTGGGGCAATTGGAGATGTCACAGCAGGAGATGATGCTGAATGGCACAAAGTTCTTGATGTAAACGTTGTAGGAACTGCACGAATGAGTGCTGCAGCAGTTCCATTTTTAAGAAAATCAAAAAGTGCCGCAATCGTTAATGTTTCTTCAATCGTGGCAACAGATGGTTTCCCACAACGCGCTATTTATTCAGCATCAAAAGGTGCTGTGCATTCCTTAACACTTGCCATGGCAGCAGATCACATTAGAGAAGGAATCAGAGTTAATTGTGTAGTTCCTGCAACAGCTGATACTCCATGGGTGGACAGACTTTTAGAACAAGCCCTAGATGCAAAAGCTATGAAAGAGTCATTAATTGCACGCCAACCAATGGGCAGACTTGTTACTGCAGATGAAATTGCTCACGCTATTTGTTATTTAGCTTCTCCACTTTCTGCTTCCACGACTGGAATTGGGTTAAATGTTGATGGTGGAGTTGGTGGATTAAGAATTCCACCAAAATAAATGATTTCTCTTGAAGTTTTTGATGATCGTCGTTGCTGGCTTGGGGAAGGCCCAACTGCAACCGGAATAAACAATAACCAAGTGCAATGGGTTGATATTTTAAATGGCAAAGTTTTAACAAAAAATATTGAAACAAATCAAACTTCAGAATACAAAATGAATGAGCACGTTGGTTTTGCTATTCCTCGCACAACCGGGGGAGATGTTTTAGGAACTGCCAATGGTCCGGTTTTAAGAGATGTTGAGGGAAATATTTCTGGGTTACCTAAACGAGAAAGTGACAAACATAAGTCCAGATGGAACGACGCCAAAGTTTCTTACACAGGCGATTTATTCTTAGGCACACTTACCTATGATTTAGTGCCCAAAGCCAGTGGGCTTTATCGAATCTCTCAAGATGGCCAAGAAATAAAGAAAATAATTAGTGAAGCAACGTTAGCAAATGGAATTGATTGGTCTGTAGATAACCAAACCTTTTACTTTATTGATTCACTAGAACACTGTGTAGATGCGTTTTCCTACGACGGTAAAGAAATTAGCGATCGAAGAACTGTGATCAAATTTAATGAGAACGAAATTCCTGATGGCATGTGTGTGGATAACGAAGATGGCTTATGGATTGCTTTGTGGGATGGTTCTGAAGTTAGACGATATGACGAAAAATACAAACTGAGTGAAAGAATTGAGATGCCTGTTTCTTATTCAACTTCTTGTGCTTTTGCTGGAACTGAATTAGATCAATTAGTTATAACAACTGCGCATAACAATGAGATGGCAAAACATCCTCAGTCAGGAATGACCTTTATATGTAATCCAGGGATTAAGGGTAAAAAGACTAAAATTTTTGAAGGTTAGTTTTGATCCAGACCCACTGATTAAGAGTTTGTAACGAATTAAATCCTTTCCGATCTCAATTCGTCAAGGCAAAACAGACCCTTAAGGGTGATATTCTTAAATTGCTATTGATTTAGTCATGCCAAACAACTGGCTTAATGAAAGAAGAAATGGGAAAAAATGATTGCAACATACTCTTGTGCAAAGTGCGGGATGTCGGTCAATGCGAGTTGTGCCAAATGTAATAAGCCACTTGTAAACGACACTCTTGTGCTAGACGATGGAAGCCAAGTTCAAATATCTCGCTGCCCACAATGTGAAGGAAAAATAAAATCACCTATGTGTTGCGGTTCAGATATGAGTTGCTCCGTATAGTTATTTAAGAATTTTTTATTTAGGTTTGCCAACAGATGTTAGCGAGTGGACAGAAATTACCACTTGCTAATAAGTGACTTATTTAATGTGAATCTTT
>CALBND010000164.1 GCA_937896305.1 uncultured Actinomycetes bacterium | reverse complement strand
CAATTTAAATCTGATCGTTTTCCATACCTCGTTTTCAATAATATTTAAAACCTCCGATGTCACATCTACATGACCAGTTATCGGATGACCACCAATGAGAGTATTAGCTGTAGCTGACTCTTCAACATTAACTAATTGCCCAGTTTTAAATTTATCAATATTTGTTTTATTTACAGTTTCAGATATTGCTGTGAATGTAAGTGAATTTATTTCCTTTACTTCTACTGTTAAGCAAATTCCTGAAATACAAACGCTATCGCCTAACGCCGATTTTTCATTTATAGATTTGCAATCAATATCAATTTGGATAGAATTACTGCCCAATTCACGTAGAGCTAGAACCGTGCCAGTTTCTTGAACGATCCCGGTGAACATTTATCCTGCCTACATTTCGTTGTTTAACAAAATCCTGATTCTTAAGTCATTTCCAACAATGTCTACTTTACTCACCCTTGAATGATAGTCGCTGATAGGACTCAAAATGGTGTTCACGATTCCAAGACCTTGACCAAGAAATTTTGGTGCTAGATATATAACTAATTCATCGATACATTTGGCTTCGAGAAATTTTGTGAACAAAGTGGGTCCAGATTCAAGCAGAACAGTTCTAACGTCTAACTCCATTAAGTCCTGCAAGATTAATTTAGGTTCCTTAGTGGGACTAAAAACTGTTTCAGATTCTTCATCAAATACATTGAATGATTTGGGGATTTCTTTATTTCCAACTACGTATCGAATTGGTTGATTCTTCGAAGCAATGCGCTTAGGAAATCTCACATTAAGTTTTGGGTTATCTGTTAGAACTGTTCCTGTACCAGTCACAACTGCATCACAACCATTACGAATTATATGAACTTCTCTTTCAACTTCTTTTCCAGTGAGTCTCATGTTTTTCTTAATATTATTATGAATATAACCGTCTAAACTTAGAGCAATCTTGGCTGAAACATAGGGTCTTTGTTTGGAATATGATTGTAGCCATCGAAAATTAACATTCTCATATTTTTTCGGGGCTTTAATTTTTACAACTTCAACACCATTGATTTTTAAGAAATCTATATTTCCTTGACTCAAGGGATTTGGGTCATCCACTGAATAAACAACTTTCTTAATTCCACTTTCGATGATTGCCACACAGCAAGACGGGGTTTTACCCACATGATTACAGGGCGCTAAATTGACATAAATTGTTGCACCTTTTGTTCTACCTTTTGCATTACGAATAGCTACCTGCTCTGCGTGAGCAGTTCCATAACCTTCATGAGATCCACTTGCTAACAAAAGTCCTGTCTTGTCAATAATTACTGACCCAACACGTGGATTTCTTTTCACGCTGACTGGTTTAAGTGATTGGTCAAAGGCACTTGCTAGCCAAAATAAATCAGATTGATAAACCATTTAATTACGAAATCCCTTGCTTTGCTTTTTTCAAAAGTTCTTGCATAGCCTTACCAGGATCTGCTGCAGCAAATGCAGCCGAACCAACAACCAGAAAATCAGCACCCGCAGCAGTCGCTTTATCGATGCTACTTTCACTTACCCCGCCATCTACCTGGATCCAGAGATTTAATTTTTTACTGTTGACTATTGATCGAGCCTCTTTAACTTTTTCTAACATGTCATACATGAAACTTTGGCCACCAAATCCTGGTTCAACGGTCATCACAAGTAAAACGTCAATTTCTTCTAAAAATTCTTTAACTTCATCAAGCGGTGTTCCTGGTTTTATTGCTACACCGACTTTGCTTTTTAAACCTTTAATGGTCTTAATCAGTCGATGAGGATCCTTAGATGCTTCAATATGAAAAGTCACTGAATCAGCACCTGCTGTGACAAAATCTGGTGCCCATTTATCTGGATTCTCTATCATCAAATGAGCATCTATGGGTTTAATTTTGTTTTTACTTAAACTGTTCAACACCCCTGCCCCAAAACTTAAGTTTGGAACAAAATGGTTATCCATAACATCAAAGTGAACCCAATCAATAGAAGTTTCTACAGATTGGATTGCTGACTCTAGATATCGAGCATCAGCATTAAGAATGCTAGCCCCAATTTTTATATCCATATTGGTAGTTTACCTGAGTCCAAGATCAAAATGTTTCACTATGAACTCTTTTAGAATGATTATTGAAATTTTAGACCAGATTTATCTTGAATCCCATTAAGCCAAGACATGGCAGACATCTGCTTTTTTCCTTGAGGAATGATTTCTACTAATGCAATGACACCATCGCCTGTTACGACTAGAACTTCCTTATTAGCAATAGTAATTTGGCCAGGATCAGAATTGAAATCACTGTCAATGATTCGAGCTCTCAATATTTTGATTTTATTTCCTTCAAACAATGTATGGGCAGCCAAATCATTTGAACCAGCTTTTATGATATTTAATATTTTTTTACTTGAATCAGACCAATTGATTTGAAAATCACTT
The DNA here is from genome assembly GCA_937896305.1 of uncultured Actinomycetes bacterium. Taxonomy (GTDB): domain Bacteria; phylum Actinomycetota; class Actinomycetes; order S36-B12; family UBA5976; genus ATZT02. Next base: position 7,303 of record CALBND010000164.1, on the reverse strand, counting down.
TCATGCAATTTTGTCGCAAAACTAATTGTTCCAGTTTGAGAAACAGGGAATTGATTCGATTCTATTTTCTCAAGTGTTTCTAAAACCAGATCAGATCCAATAGCAGATAACTTATCTAATAAAGAGTTTGTGTTATCTGATTCCATGATATTTAAACTTTTGATATCCCAAATTGGACCAGAATCTAATCCATTTTCAATTTGAAACACTGTTACTCCAGTTTCACTTTCCCCATTTAATAAAGCATGCTGAACTGGTGCGGCTCCCCTAAATTTTGGCAGAGTGGAGAAGTGGACATTTATCCAACCCTTTGTCAATTTAGAAAGTAAATTTTCTGACAATATTTGACCGTATGCAACAACAACTGCTACATCAGCATTGAAAGAATGTAAGTTCTTGTTAAAGAAATCTTCATCGAGTATTTCTGGTCTGAATAATTTTAGAGACTTTGCCTCGGCAAAAACACTCACTGCAGATGCATTTAGTTCTTGACCTCTACCACTTTTCTTATCCGGTTGAGAAATTACTGCCACAACTTCATGATCTGAATCTATAAGTTTCTCTAAAATTGGTAGTGCAACTTTAGGAGTTCCTGCAAAAATTACTTTCATTGTTAAAGGGATAACCCAAAGGTTTCGTGGGGACTTTTTTTGAATGTGGGTTTATCCATCCCAAACCATTCTGCTTCTCTTATTGCTTTCATTGCTAATTTTCTTGTTTCGGTATCGAGTCGATCGATGAAAAGAATGCCATCTAAATGATCTGTTTCATGCTGGATGCATCGTGCTAATAATTCTGAACCTTCAATCACGATATCTTCGCCATACATATTTTTACCTTTAGCAACTACACCGAAAGCTCTTTTGGTATTAAAAGCTAATCCTGGAACAGATAAACAACCTTCATCCCCTTCTTGTTCATCTTGACTCAAGGTTAGTACAGGATTAATCAAGTGCCCTGGTTGATCTTCTTCCACGCAATAAGTAAAGACTCTCAAAGCAACACCGAGTTGAGGTGCAGCTAATCCAACACCAGGTGCATCTAACATCGTGTCAGTTAAATCTTGTACCAACTGCCTGATTTCTTTGTCAAATTCCTTGACTTCATCAGCGCGTTTAGTCAAAACGGGATCTCCAAATATACGGATATCTTTAATTGACATTTAGATGACTTCCTATTCGAATATTTTTCATTCTAATCTATGTCATAGGCATTAACGTATGCACGCACAGGTTTTGTCCGAGCTGCACTAAATTTGATTATTTCTGACCTTATTTTTGGAACAACATTTTCTGGAAACTTTGAACTGACAACCACTTGAACGGTTTCGTCTTCCTTTATTCGTGGCCCTAAAATTCGTAACTCTGCATCTGAGCGAAGAATTGATACTAATTCTGAGATTTGTTTTTCATCACCTGCTATAGAAATATCAGTGAAGGCAGGATGAAGTCCGGCACTTTCTCTCTGCTCCCTTTCATTTTCTATGAGCCAATTAGTGTTTTTCTTAATCAATGACTGAACGATTCTGTTTGTTGAATCAGCAGTGATAAATATTTCACCACCATCTTTTTCAGAGCTAACTAAATTAAACACATTTAACCATTTTCTTAAAGACTCTTCAGGTGCAGCAAGGGATGGAACCCCTAGTAAAAGATAAGCATCTAATAGCACGGCACAGGCATATCCTTTTGAGTCTTTTGGTTCGGCGCCTGGAGTTGCGACAACTATTGAGTGATCACTTTCAAGATTTCTAATTATACTTTTTCCACCCGAAGTAATAATTTTTATTCCAGGGAAAACTTTTCCTAATTCTTCCACTGTTTTTGTTTGACCCACCACAGAGATTCTAAATTTTTTAGATTTACAATATTTGCAGTACCAATTAGTGGGTACCTGACCACACCATCTACATTCAGGTTTAGATTCTTTATTTTTGATAAGCATTGGTCCAGAACAGCTGATGCATCTAACACTTTCCCGACAATCACTACATTGCAAGTTACTTGAGTACCCAAGTCTTGGAACTTGGATTAACACATTGCCACGCTTTAAACCATCTTTAATAACTTCCCATGATTTTCTTGGAAATCGCTTACTACTTTCCATTGGATCACTTGAAGTGTTATCTAGCGTTAAAACTTTACTCCAATATTTTTCCGATTTGGCATCAGAAATTTCCACGAGTTTAGCTTTCTTTTCATTCAAGACTTGGGCCATGGCAATACTTACTAATCTCCCAAAGGCAATAAATTTGGCATTGTTTAATTCAGCTCTCCAGATGGCCACATCACGCGCATTCCAATATGGGGACTGTTGTGAATAGTAGTTTTGGTCTGCGTCATCAAAAATTGCTATCAAACCCAAGTTTGCAACGGGTGCAAAAACAACATTTCTTGTGCCAACGATTACATCAGTCGTATTGCGTAAAATATTTAAGAAAGATGAATAACGCATACTAGGTTCTTGCTCTGCACTAAGTATTTCAATTTTTAGGTCATCATCAATTGATTTTAATTCTGCTACAAACTCCTCAACAGCGTTAATATTTGGAAGCAATATGATGCTTTGTTTACTAATTTGTTTCATTTTTAAAATTTGGATATAAATGTCTTGAGTTAGCGAATAATTAGGTGGAAAGACAGCGCACTCAATAGAAAAAGCTCCCTTAGTTTCAGTGAATATTTTCCCTGATTCTTCATCAATTATTTTATGATTCTTTTCAATTTTTGCTTGCCTAGGAGGAATGGCAAAACGCAAAACATCAGTCAGATTACCTATGAATTTATCTGCGACGATTTGACATAATGCTAAAACTTCAGGCATTAAGACAGGATAATTTGAGATTACTTTTGTAATGGGGCTTAATTTCTTAACATGGTTACTCATACTGGTTACATCAGCAACCCAGGCTTCTAGATTTCTCCCTGAAAATTTAACTTTTACCTTTACTCCGGGTACACAAGTTTGATTTAGTTCCTCAGGAATCTCGTAATCAAAAAGCCGATCTAAATGAGGAAGTGGACTATCTAAGATGACGCGAGCTATTTTTAAATGTCGCGACATTGCTCTTCTTGCTCCTTTAGATTTTTTTTAGAGCGCTGCTTTCAGATCTTCAGCTCGATCGGTGTTTTCCCAAGTGAAATCTTTATCTTCACGTCCGAAGTGACCATAGGCTGCAGTTTTTCTATAAATGGGTCTCTTCAAATCTAGATCTCTAATGATGGCTGCTGGTCTTAAATCGAAAACTTTAAGAATAGCTTCCTGAATTTTTTCATCCGAAGTAATTCCAGTTCCAAAAGTTTCAACAAAAACTCCAACTGGTTGAGCTTTACCGATTGCATAAGCCACTTGGACTTCGCATCTTTTAGCAAGGCCTGCTGCGACGACATTCTTAGCAACCCATCTCATTGCATAAGCAGCTGAACGATCAACTTTTGAAGGATCTTTTCCTGAGAAAGCTCCGCCACCATGCCGACTCATTCCGCCATAGGTATCAACAATAATTTTTCTTCCAGTTAAACCAGCATCACCCATTGGACCACCGATTTCAAATCTACCTGTTGGATTAACAAGTAATCGATAATCTTTAACAATCAAGTCAACATCTAACGCTGCTAATACGGGTTCCACAACATACTTTTTAATATCTGGTGAAAGTTGTTTCTCTAAATCAATATTTGTTGCGTGCTGAGATGAAATTACAATCGTGTTTAATTTAACAGGATTGCCATCATTGTCGTATTCAATCGTTACTTGAGTTTTTCCATCTGGACGAAGATAGGAAAGAGTTCCGTTCTTACGTACTTCTGTTAATTTTTCAGCCAACCTGTGTGCTAAATAAATTGGGAGAGGTAATAAAACTTTCGTGTCGGTGCAGGCATATCCAAACATCAAACCTTGATCTCCTGCTCCTTGACGATCAAGTGGATCTTGTGAGCCTGTTCTTTCTTCTAAAGCGTCATCAACACCTTGAGCAATATCTGGTGATTGTTTTCCAATAGAAACAGATACACCACAAGAGTTGCCATCAAAACCTTTTTCAGAATCGTCATAGCCAATATCTGTTACAACTTGTCTGATAATTCCTGGCACATCAGAATAACCTGATGTAGTGACTTCACCTGCAACATGAACTTGTCCAGTGGTAATTAAAGTTTCAACTGCTACGCGACTATTTTTGTCTTGGCGAAGCATGTCATCTAATATCGCATCACTAATTTGATCTGAAATTTTATCTGGATGACCTTCGGTCACTGATTCTGATGTAAATAAACGTCCAGCCACTTTAGACAATATCCTCTCTAAATTATTAATGTTTTAAATCGTCACTCAAAGTCGGACTCGACCGGACTATTTACTTCTTCTCATACTTTAGCCAAGTCCTTGGCCACGAAGTCCCATATGGCATCTGCGAGTGTCAATTTATCTACCTCAGGCACAATTTCAGTCAAATTTTTGCTAACTAAAACAGCAGAATTGAGATCTTGGCCTATTCCAAGATCATGTCCAACCGGATTTCCCACAATCAGATCACAATTTTTTGAAGCTAGTTTCAGCCTAGATAATTCAATAAGTTCTGTTTGATTTTTCACAGTTTCTGCCGCAAAACCTACAAAATATTGGTTTACTCTTTTGTTCTTTGTTAATTCAGATAAAATATCGATAGTTTTGGTCAACGATATATTTATTTTGTCCTGACCTTTTTTTATTTTATTTGTCTGTGGATTCTCAACGTAGTAATCAGCCACAGCAGCATTCATAATAACCACATCAGCATTGGGTGCCCTCAAAATCATTTCTTCCTTCATTAGGTTTGCATTATCTGCTGAAACAAATTCGGCACCAGCAGGGACATTCACATTCAAATTTGCACCCACCAAAGTGACTTTGGCTCCCCTAGCAATAGCACTTTGCGCTAAAGCTCTTCCCTGTTTTCCACTCGAGCCATTGCCAATAAACCTAACTGGATCTATTTTCTCACGAGTTCCACCGGCAGAAATTAAAACATTTAAACCCACTAAATCTTTTGGCAAGTTATTACTCTTACGGTTCACAACTTGTTTAACTACATCTGCTATCTCTGAAGGATCAGGAAGTCTGCCCACTCCACTATCTGGTCCAGTAAGTGCACCAGTTGCTGGATCAATTATTAAATAACCTCTACGACGAAGAGTTGCAATATTTTCTTTAGTTGCAGGATTTTCCCACATTTCAGTGTGCATCGCTGGGGCTAACACAACTGGACATTTTGCGACTAACAACGTGGCTAATAGGGCATCATTTGCAAATCCGTAAACTAAGTGTGCCAAAAAATCTGCTGTGGCAGGTGCCACGATTATGGCAGAAGCTTTTTTAGCAATATTCACATGCTCTACATCGTGAGGCTTGTCCCATAAATCACTTATCACAGGATTGCCACTTAATGCAGAAAAAGTTGAATCACCAACAAATTTGAGTGCAGCAGCTGTGGCTATGACTTGAACTTCAAAATCTTGTTCTTTTAACCGTCTAATTAATTCAGCAGACTTATACGCAGCAATTCCACCAGTTACGCCTAAAACTATCAGTGGTTTTGTCATAGGAATGATTTCCTTAGAAAAACTAGTTATTTTCTGGCGTTACTTCTTCGGTAACGATTTCTTCTTCAAAAGTTTCTTCAGCATCAGTAACGTTGTCAACTACAGCTGCCACATCCTCTACAACTTCAGCGGCAACTTCTGCTACTTCTTCACTAAAGGTGGCAGTTTCATCGAAAGCATCTGCTTCATAAACTCCAGCAAAAGAATTATCGTAACCTGAATTATAAGCCTGTTGAGCTTGAATTGCGGTCAGTCTTCTTTGTTCCATTGCCGCTTCTTCAGCTGCTAGAACTTCTGGTGCAACATGTTCTGTTTTTAGTAATTTTTTGTTAATTTCTCGTAATGCTATAGAAAGTGGTTTTTCTTGCAATTGGGTTTCAACTAGTGGTCCAACATATTCCAAGAGACCTTCACCAAGTTGTGAATAGTAAGCATTGATTTGTCTGGCGCGTTTAGCTGCGTAAACAACTAATTGATATTTAGAACCGGCTGTTTCTAGAAGATCATCGATTGGAGGATTGGTGATTCCTTCTGGACGAATTGAGGTTGCCACTTATAAGGCCTTTCCTTTGAAATCTGGAGACTATATATATCTATTTAGATATGTAATAAGGCTATCAGTTCACTCACGGCTTGGTTGACATCGTCGTTAACCACCACAGCATCGAACTCCTTTTCGGCCTCTAATTCGTGTAAAGCAGTCTGCAATCTGGTATCTAGCGCCTCGGGGCTTTCGGTTCCTCTGGATATTAGTCGTCTACGCAACTCTTGAATTGATGGTGGTTTGAGTAACACTAAAAAAGCTTCAGGCATTTCAGTTTTTACTTGCCTAGCACCTTGTAAGTCTATTTCTAAAACTACATTTTGATTGTTAGCTAATTTTTCTTCTACAGGTTCTCGAGGTGTGCCATACCAAAATCCTGCAAATTGCGCATATTCAAGTAATTTTTTTTGTTCGATGTGTTGCTTGAACTGGTCTTGGCTCAAAAATTCATAATGTTTTTGATGGGTTTCATCTGGTCTGGGCAAGCGAGTGGTTACTGAAACCGAAAGAAATATTTCTGGTTTTTTATTTAAAAGCTCTTTAACAACAGTTCCCTTACCAACACCTGAGGGACCAGCGATAACTATCAATTTTGCGCTCAAGAAGAAAACTCTTCTAATAGTGCCGAAATCTGATTAGGTCCTAGTCCCCTTAATCTTCGACTATTTGCGATACCTATTTTTTGCATCAAGTTTTCTGCCCTAATCTTTCCCACTCCAGGCATGGATTCCAGTAAAGCAATAACCTTCATTTTTCCTACTGCTTCATTTTCTGAAATTTTATTAAATGCTTCCTGCAAACTTAGTTCATTATTTTTAAGCTTTTCGCGCAATTCTGCTCTAACTTTTCTAGCAGCAGCTGCCTTCAATAATGCGGCACTTCTTTCTGCTGCTGTTAATTGAGGAAGGACCATAGGCTTATCTTTGCATCTCTAGTAATAACATTTCAACTTAGATCTCTATTTAAATGTTGCAAAATATCTTGACTAATCTGCTGGGCTGCTTGCTCAATTACAGGCGCTGCTGTTATTGGCCTACCTATAACTAAAAGATCCGCGCCATTATCTAGTGCCTGATTTGGTGTGGCAACTCTTTGTTGATCATCTGTCTTTGATCCCAGTGGTCTGACCCCAGGAGTTATTAATACAACATTATCTCCCACAGCTTTTCTGATACTTGCT
>CALBND010000163.1 GCA_937896305.1 uncultured Actinomycetes bacterium | reverse complement strand
GTACCTGTGAAAGTTAAATCAATAGTTCCATCTGGAAGGCCTTGTCCTCCATATTTTCTTGTGAGACGACTTCCTAGCATTGTTCCCACAGTTCTATTAACATTTCTTATTTCTAATTGTGCTCTTACAATTTCACCTTTAGACAATGCAGGCTCACAGATTTCAATAAGTCTATTATCTAGAGCTTTATCCAAACTGTGATTTTGTTTCTTAGTGTTATGCAAAACTGTGTTTTGATCAAAGTTGTTTCTATGCAAAATTGGTGTTAAATCCAACCCTGAGGCTTTCCAGTGATCTATTGCTTGTTTGGTTTCCAAAATCTCACTGTGACCAATTGCTTCATCTAGTGTTCTAAAACCTAGTTTGGCTAAATATTCTCGAACTTCAATTGCTATGAATTTGAAGAAATTTTCGACAAATTCTGGTTCGCCAGTAAACTTTTCACGCAAAATAGGGTTTTGTGTTGCAACTCCAACTGGACAAGTATCCAAATGACAAACCCTCATCATTATGCAACCCATGACAACAAGTGGAGCGGTAGCAAATCCATATTCTTCAGCTCCAAGTAATGCTGCGATTATGACGTCTCTTCCAGTTTTTAATTGACCATCGGTTTGCACAACTATGCGATCTCGTAAACCATTTAGCAAAAGAGTTTGCTGTGTTTCAGCTAAACCAATTTCCCATGGACCACCTGCATGTTTTAGCGAAGTTAACGGACTAGCTCCAGTTCCCCCATCATGTCCAGAGATTAAAACAACATCAGCATGTGCTTTAGATACACCAGCGGCAACAGTTCCAACACCCACTTCAGCAACTAATTTCACATGTACTCTTGCTTGATCATTAGCGTTTTTTAAATCATGAATTAACTGTGCTAAATCTTCAATTGAATAAATATCGTGATGAGGAGGAGGCGAAATTAATCCAACCCCAGGTGTTGAATGTCTAGTTTTTGCAATCCAGGGATAAACCTTGTGTCCAGGTAATTGTCCACCTTCGCCTGGTTTTGCTCCTTGAGCCATCTTTATTTGAATATCATCTGCATTCACCAAATATTCACTCGTAACACCGAATCTGCCACTTGCAACTTGTTTAATTGCTGATCTTTTGGAATCACCATTTGCTAAAGCTAAATATCTTTCAGGGTCTTCTCCACCTTCACCAGTATTTGATTTAGCTCCAATACGGTTCATTGCAACCGCTAATGTTTCGTGTGCTTCTTGGGAAATAGATCCATAAGACATAGCCCCTGTGCTAAATCTTTTTAAAATATTTTCGATTGACTCTACTTCTTCGATAGGAATTGATTTTCTTTCTTTAAATTCAAATAATCCGCGCAAAGTCATAAGACGTTTTGCTTGATCGTTTACTTTCTCTGTATATTGTCTAAATACATCAAGTTGACCACTTTTTGTTGAATGTTGTAATTTGAAAACAGTTTCTGGATCAAATAAATGCGGTTCCCCTTCTCTGCGCCATTGATATTCCCCACCAATACTTAATTGTCTGTGTGCTGGAGAAATTCCATTTACTGGATAAGCAACCGCATGCCTTTTTGCCACTTCTTGCGCAATCACTTCTAATCCAATGCCAGCAAGTCTTGAAACAGTACCAGTGAAATATTTTTCGATTATTTCTTGAGAAATTCCCATTGCTTCAAAAATCTGTGCACCTCGATATGAGGCCACAGTTGAAACACCCATTTTGCTCATAACTTTCAAAACACCTTTTCCTAAAGCCTTCACAAGATTTCTCACAGCTTTTTCAGGAGTTAGGTCAACAATTCTTTTTTGTCTAACTAAACTTTCAACTGTTTCCATTGCCAAATATGGATTTACTACAGCTGCTCCATATCCGATTAACAAAGCAACATGATGTACTTCTCGAACATCTCCTGCTTCAACAATTAATCCAACTTGCATTCTTTGTTTTGTTCTCACTAGATGATGATGAACAGCTGAAACTAGTAGTAAAGATGGAATTGGGGCCATGTCAGCATCACTGTCTCGATCACTTAAAATCAATAATCTTTTACCATCTTTGATTGCCAAATCTACTTCAGCAAATATTTCATCTATTCTTTTCTCAAGTGCTTTCGCCCCACCTTCAACATCAAAAAGACCAGAAAACTTAGCTGAGGCAAATCCAGGTTGATCGCCATCACGATTAATGTGAACCAGCTTCGCTAATTCATCGTTATCAATAACTGGGAAAGGCAATACAACTTGGCGAGTGTGATTTGGAGTCGCATCTAATAAATTACTTTCAGGACCAATTGAAGAAGATAGTGAGGTAATAATTTCTTCTCTAATTGCGTCTAAAGGAGGATTTGTAACTTGAGCAAAAAGTTGAGTGAAGTAATCAAATATCAATCTTGGTCTACTACTTAAAACAGCAAGTGGTGTGTCAGTTCCCATAGAACCTATTGGTTCCATACCTGCTTGTGCCATTGGCATCAAAAGAATTCTTACTTCTTCTTCTGTGTACCCGAAAGTTTGCTGTCTTCTTAAGACAGAAGACTGAGTGTGCACAATATGTTCTCGTTCTGGCAAATCTTCTAAATTAACTAGGCCTGCATGTAACCATTCTTGGTATGGAAGATCATTGGCTAAAGAGCTTTTAATTTCTTCATCTTCAATAATCCTTCCCATTTGTGTATCTACTAAAAACATTTTTCCAGGTTGTAATCTTCCTTTTCTAATTACATTTTCTGGAGCAAATGGTAAAACACCTGCTTCACTAGCTAAAACAACAAAGCCATCATTAGTGATCCAAAATCTTCCTGGCCTTAAACCATTTCTATCTAAAACTGCACCAATTAAATTTCCATCAGTAAATGTTACGCATGCAGGACCATCCCAAGGTTCCATGAAGGATGCATGAAATTCATAAAAAGCCCTTCTTGCTGAATCCATTTCTGAATTATTTTCCCAAGCTTCTGGAATCATCATTAAAACTGCGTGAGGTAACGATCTCCCTCCTAAGTGAATTAGTTCCAACACTTCGTCAAAGGATGCAGAGTCACTTACTCCATTTGAGCAAATAGGAAATGTTCTTGCTAAATCTCCAGGTATTAAATCTGTGGCAAGTAGATTTTCTCTCGCCTGCATCCAATTTCGATTTCCTTTTACAGTATTTATTTCACCATTGTGCGCAATGTATCGATAAGGATGTGCTAAGGGCCAAGACGGGAAAGTATTGGTACTGAAACGAGAATGCACTAACGCGATAGTTGACGTGACTAAGGGATCAGATAATTCTGGATAGAAATTCTCTAACTGCCCTGTGGTTAACATTCCTTTATAAACTATTGTTCGAGCTGAGAGAGAAGCAAAATAGATTTGAGAATTATTTTCAATGATTTTTCTAAATGGGTAAATTGCTCTATCGAGTTCAACACCAGATTTATTTTCTTTTGAATTGATAAATATCATCTCAAAAACAGGCATTTCACTTTTGGCAGTTTTTCCTAGAGAGCTCTCATCAATTTCAACATCTCGCCAACCTAGAATAATTAGGTTTTCCTCGGCAGCTATCTTTGCAATATAATCTTTTGCTTTAGATAGTTCATCTTTATTTTGGGGCAGAAATACTATTCCGGCCGCATAGTTACCCATTTCGGGTAATTCAAAATTTACTTTTTTCTCATAAAAACTATGTGGGATCTGTATTAAGATTCCGGCACCATCACCAGAATCAGGTTCACTTCCTGAAGCACCTCGATGTTCCAGATTTCGCAAAGCCTGCAAACCTGAGCTAACGATTTGGTGATTTGCTTTTTTATTTAAAGTTGCAACGAAAGCAACACCACAAGCATCATGTTCGAAAGTTGAGTCATATAGACCAACTTTTTTTTGAAGCATTGACATTTTTGGCTGCCCTTGATCAATCTTTGGTTTCAGTAGATTGTGGGGACTTCGATGGCCCGAACGTTATTAGAAGTCTATCTCACTAATTTTTAGAGCGCAGCCCCTATGACAGAACCCAGCAGCCAAGTAAATCCTGCTGCCCCAGAACCTATGAAAAGTTGACGAAGGCCGCTGTACCACCAAGTTCTGGTTGTGACCAGAGACACAACAGATCCAGCGGCAAAAAGCCCAGTCAGTGACAATATTAATGAATAAGTTATTTCTGTTTGCCCAAGCATGTAGGGCAATAAAGGAATGATTGCTCCGACACTAAAGGCCAGAAAGGAAGATACTGCGGCCAAATTAGCTGAAGGTAAATCGTGTTGAGTTACCCCAAATTCTTCACTAGTGTGGGCATTTAAAAAATAATCTTCATTTTTACTTAACTCTTCAGAAAACTTATTTGCTACATCTTCGGAGACTCCGCGATTTATCCAAACTTTAGCTAGTTCTTTAATTTCTAGTTCTAGATCCTCCGCAATCTCTTTTCTTTCTAAATCTATTTCAGCCTGGGCAAGTTCAGCTTGGCTTGCCACAGATGTGTATTCACCAGCTGCCATAGAAAAAGCTCCAGCTAGTAGTCCTGCAAATCCTGCCAAAACAATTGCGGTTGTATTTTCAGCACCAACAGCTTGGCTTCCTCCTGCGACACCAATCATCAATGCAAAATTGGAAACCAATCCATCCATGGCTCCAAATACTGCAGGTCTTAACCATCCACCGTTTACATTTCGATGAATCGTTTCTATGTCTAAAATTTTTTTACCAGTAGTCACTTTTCAATACTCCCTAGTTAACGCTTAACTTTAACTTCCCGCCCAGGTTTTAACTTACTGGAAACACCAATTTAGATTATTCCACCCAAAATGACTAATACGCTGGTGGTGATATTGAATCTAAGCCCAAAAAGTAGCCTGGCCTCGTCAATCCTCAAATTTTCTACAAATAATCTACCTAAACTATAAAGTGCGACGTAGCTTGCAAAAACTCGTCCGTGCCCCATTTTATATTTTCTATCTAGATAAATGATCAAAAATCCTATAGCTATATTCCAAATCATTTCATATAGGAAAGTTGGATGAAAGGTAGAAAAATTCTCATAACCAACAGGTCTATAGCGTTCACTAATTTCTAAGGCCCAAGAAACTTCGGTAGGTCTACCAAAAAGCTCTTGATTAAAATAATTACCAAGTCGACCTATGGCTTGAGCAAAAATTATTCCAGGTGCGATCGCATCTGCAAAGGGTGGCAATAAAACATAATTTCGCCTACAGCCAATCCAAGCACCCAATGCGCCTATTGAAATGGCACCCCAAATTCCAAGACCACCGTTCCAGATTCTTAATGCATCAACCCAATTTTTATCAGAACCAAAATATTTTTCATAATCTGTTAAGACGTGATAAACCCTGCCACCAATGATTCCAAATGGAACAGCCCACATTGCAATATCACTAACTTGATTTACTTTCCCACCTCTTGCAATCCATCTTTTTTCACCAAGATAAATTGCTACAAGAATTCCAATGATGATAAAAAATGCATAAGCACGCAGTGGAACTGGCCCAAGATTCCAAACGCCAGTACTTGGGCTAGGTATGCTTAAGTAAAACAATTTGAATTATTTTGCGGCAGCTACAGCTTGCGCAAAAAGATCCTTGTCATAAATTGTGTTTGAATCGACTACAGCATCATTTATATACATAGCCGGAGTGCCTGGAACACCTCTGTCTTGTGCATGTAGTTGTGAATTCTCTGCCCATGCTTGATATTTAGCAGAACTGAAACAATCTTCAAAATCTGTTAGGGCAGCGTCTGTGATTCCAACTTTTTTAGCAAGATTAATAAGTTGATCATCAGTGAATCCTTTACCTTCTTGTGCAGGTTGCATTTCAAAAACACCAGAATGATATTCAACTGTTTTACCTGCATCAACTGCACAACCCCAAGCCATTGTCGATCTTAGTGAAGATCTTTTGGATTCTGGAAAGTTTCTATCCAGAAAAATCATTGGGTGTAAAGTTAAATTAATTTCATCTTTTTCCCCAGCTGCCAAAATATTTTCTGAATTAACTTTTTCTAATTGGCCACATGCTGGGCATTGAAAGTCTTCGTAAAGTTCAACTCTGGGAACATTTGCATTTGATGTTCCTACTGGAACACCATAACCTTCCTTGGCACTTACTCCAGCTGGTAATTGTGCACTTGAGTTATATTCCGTTGCTAATTCTGGTGGAAGTGAATCTGTTTTAGCATTTGATTTTGCAAATAAACCAACTCCGATAATCCCGACTACTACTACTGCAACCAAAGAACCGCCCACGATTTGGGCAATATTGCTTTTTCTTTTCGCTGCTGAATCAGCAGTCTTTTTAATCTGCGCAGCCTTGTTTCTGATGTCTTCTGGGTTTGACATTGAATTCTCCATCTTTAAATAAAACCTCTTACCATTAAAGCAAGTCTTGACAAATCAGCAACTTCGTCCTTGCTATCTTCTCACCGCTCTAGCAAAATCTCGACACATTTGGGAGATAATAAGTAAAGTCTCAGGTAGATCATTGCTTTCTAGAATCTTTTTCACAAAAGCACTACCGATGATCACTCCATCAGCAAATTTCGCTACTTCTTGTGCCTGTTCAACTGTGGATACTCCAAGACCAACTGCGATAGGTAAATTTGTATGCTTTCTAACTCTCTTCACTAATTCTTCAGCCTTGTTTGAAACTTCGCTACGTGTTCCAGTGACTCCCATAATACTTGCTGCATAAACAAAACCGGTTACTTTATCTGTAACAATTTTTAATCTTTCCTCTGTAGAACTTGGAGCAACAACAAATATTCGATCTAAATTATTTGCATCACTTTCACTTATCCAAGCTTCAGATTCATCAGGAGGTAAATCTGGTGTTATCACACCAATTCCCCCAGCCTGATTTAGTTGCTTAGCGTATTTAGAAATTCCCCATTTTTCGATAGGAGACCAGTAACTCATAGTTAGTACCGCTACGCCCGTTTTAGAAACTTCACTCACAGTTTCCATTACTTCTTTAATTCCTGTTTTGTGTTCTAATGCAATATCAACAGCTGCTTGAATTGTTGGCCCATCCATTAATGGATCGCTGTAGGGAACTCCAATTTCAATAATGTCTACGCCACTATTAGCCATCTCTTTCATGATGGCAATAGAACCCTCAAAACTAGGAAAACCTGCAGGTAAGTATGCAATTAAGGCAGCCCTGTTTTCACTTTTTGTCTTATCAAATATTTCTTGAATTGAACCCATAATTAAATTGTTATGTTGAACCACTTGGCAGCAGTTTCAACGTCTTTATCTCCGCGTCCACTGCAATTGACCACAATTGTGGCATCTTTTCCTAATTCTTTTCCAAGTTTCATTGTTCCAGCAATTGCATGCGCAGTTTCAATAGCAGGAATAATTCCCTCGGTTCTGGAAAGTAAAGAAAATGCTTCCATCGCTTCAGAGTCAGTAATTGGATGATATTTTGCTCGACCTGAATCTTTTAACCAAGCATGCTCAGGACCAACGCCTGGATAATCTAATCCTGCTGAAATTGAATGACTTGGTAAAGTTTGTCCATTTTCATCTTGCAATACATATGAACGTGTTCCGTGTAATATTCCTACACTTCCCCCAGACAAAGTTGCGGCATGACGACCTGTTTCTATTCCATCACCAGCAGCTTCATAGCCATGGATTTGAACTTCTTTGTCGTTTATAAATGGGTGGAACAAACCAATTGCATTTGATCCCCCTCCCACACAAGCTGTTATTGCAGTGGGAAGTTTTCCAATTTTTTCTAAAATTTGTTGGCGTGCTTCAACACCAATAATGCTGTGAAAATTTCTACCTATAGTTGGAAAAGGGTGAGGTCCGGCAACTGTGCCAAGTAAATAATGTGTTGTTTCAACATTTGTAACCCAATCACGCATTGCTTCATTTATCGCATCTTTTAATGTTTTTGTTCCTGTGGTTACAGGAACCACAGTTGCCCCAAGTAATTTCATTCTGGCAACATTCAAAGATTGACGCACAGTGTCTTCTTCGCCCATATAGATTATGCATTCCAAACCAAAAAGTGCTGCAGCAGTAGCCGTTGCAACTCCGTGTTGACCTGCCCCTGTTTCTGCAATAATTCTTTTCTTACCCATACGAACTGTTAAAAGCGCTTGACCCAAGACATTATTTATTTTGTGTGAACCAGTGTGGTTTAAATCTTCTCTTTTCAGAAACACTCTTGCGCCACCTGCGTATTGTGAAAAGTTTTTTGCTTCAGTTAATGGATTGGGTCTACCAACATAATCTTTTAATAGATTTTGAAATTCGTCGTTAAACTTAGGATCTGCTGCTGCTTTCAGATATTCAGTTTCTAGTTGGTCAAGAGCTGAAATCAAAGCTTCGGGAACGAATCTTCCACCGAATTGACCGAAGTGTCCTGTTTCTACACCGATTTTATTTAAATCTTGCAAGAAAGTTGTCATAATTAATTATCGTCCATGAGTCGTTGCTGGGTGTGACCCGGCTGTAACTAAATCATGAACAGCGCTTCTTGGATCTTTGTTTTTAACTAAGCTTTCCCCTACCAAAACAGCATGCGCCCCTGCGTTGGCATAGGTAATCAGATCATGCGTGTCTCTGATTCCAGATTCGGCAACTAAAACACATTCACTTGGAACAAGAGGTGCCAGGCGTATGAAAGTTTCTCTATCGACTTCTAAAGTTTTCAAGTTTCTGGCATTAATTCCAATTAATTTTGCACCTGCATCAATTGCTCGCTTGACTTCGATTTCATCATGAACTTCTATTAAAGGTGTTAAACCAATGGATTTAGATCTTTCAATTAACGAGACCAGAGCTTCTTGCTCAAGTGCTGCAACAATTAGTAATGCCAAGTCGGCACCATAAGCACGCGCTTCCCATAGTTGATAACTTGAAACAATAAAATCTTTTCTTAAAATTGGAATATCAACAGCTTTTCGAACTGCTGCTAAATCTGCCAGTGTGCCTTTAAATCGTCTTTCCTCAGTTAAAACACTTATGCAACTTGCACCACCTGCCTCATATTCTTTAGCAAGAAATGCTGGATCAACAATTTCTGATAGATCTCCCTTACTTGGACTAGATCTTTTAACTTCAGCAATTACTGCTACGCCAGCTTCCTTGAATATAGGAAAAGGATCAATAGCTTTTTTAGTTTTTTCAGCAAGATTCTTCAATTCATCTATTGACGTTTGTTCTTGTCTAACAGATAAATCTTCACGAACGCCAACGATTATGT
>CALBND010000162.1 GCA_937896305.1 uncultured Actinomycetes bacterium | reverse complement strand
TCAAATTTACTCCAGGCATCACGATCATCGTTATTTCCTGCAGCAATCATCTGTTCAGATACCTGAATAAGTTCTCTTGCACCTTTGTCATCTAAATTCTGGGCAGCTTTTTTGAAAAGGTAGGTATCAATAATCTGTAACAAATCGCAAGCTTCTTCAACTTGTTTAGGAGATACCAGGGTAACTGTAAATCTGGCGGAATCACTTTTGGTAACTAAACCTTCAGCTTCAAGTCTTTGTAGAGCTTGTCTGATAGGAGTTCGGGAAATTCCAAGTTGGGTTGCTAATTTATTCTCACTAATTGAAGCATTGCTTGGTAACTTAAAAGAAGTTATTGCGTCTACTAAATAGTCGTAGGCATCTATTACAAGCGAAGATGCCTGCGACTTTTTAGTAGTAGTTGTCATAACCGTTAAACTCTATCGACAAACTCTCTATTTCGTACAGTCACTGGAACTTTTGTTAATTCGAGTACAGCTTTTGCGGTATGTTCGGACAATCTACGCAAAGCTTCCTCACCTTTTTCCATAGTGGCACGCATTGGATTACCGATTGTGCCCGATTCCACAAATTCATGATGATCCATTGGGAAAGTGAAATATTGGTAACCTTCAAATTCCACATCTGGCATACCATCATGTTTTTGAAATGATTTTGGTAAGAATGCAGGAATTTGTGCCATCTCTGGAAACGCTCTTTCCATTCTCACTAAATCTGGGTCATAGGCCATGTCTTGTGAAGTTTCTAATTCGGATGAATGCCAACCTGGTGTTTCTTCTGGTGGATTTTCCATTAAACCTTCTAATACACCGACATAGCGTTCCATGTAAGGACGAACGAAACCAATTAATGCACCGGTTTCATAACGTAGTTTTCTTAATACCGGATCAACAACTTTGGTATTAGAACCGTGACCATTAACAAAAATAATTCTGTTGAAACCATGATGGATTAGAGATCTGGCAACGTCATACATTAAAGCATTCAAAGTAGAAGCTTTAACTGTGATTGTTCCGCGGCCTTCACCTGGAAGATGCATGTGTTGTGGTGAGTAGCCAGTCCAAATTGGTGGAGTGTGAAAAACCCCAATTGCTTCTGAAACTCTTTGTGCAACTTCAATTGCGGTGATGGTGTCTGTGTAGAGCGGTAAGTGGGGACCGTGTTGTTCGGTTGATGCCATTGGTACCAACACTGTGTCTTTTTCTTTTAAGTATTCACGGATGTCAACATAAGATAACTCGGTCATGTCCCATGATACGAATTTTGCTCTAAATGCATCATCCCCAGAAGTTAATCTTTGGAATTTTCTTATCGGGTGTTTTGCCATTTATTTTTTCTCCTTGTTCATCAGATCGATAAAAAGTTTACCGACTGCAATACCAAATTCAGGATCATTAACATGCATATCAAAATCTTTGATTTCGATATCTTTCTTCAAAGTATTTTTCACTTGATCCATAAACTTTTTATCTGCTGCTGGATCAAAGAAAACACCTCCTGGTTTGTTAGGAATAGAAATACCTTTAAGCGGTATCGCTACTTTAACTGCACCTGTTGCTTCATTTAAGGAATCAGCAAATATTTTCCCTAATTCATTCATTTCTGATTCATCTAGTCTGACCAACCAGAATTCTGGATTGTGGTTATATAAAGGTCTTTCTTTCAAATTATCTGGCACAGTGTTGGCATGAAATACTACGAAATCCACACAACCTGGAACTACCACTTGGGGAATTCCTAATTTGCCGGCTACCTTTAATCTGTTTTCAGTGGCAACATGAATTCCACCAACTAAATTAGCTGCCAATTCGTTAGTAGTGAAATCAATAATTCCTACGAACTGACCACTTTCTGCCAACTCTTCCATGGCAGGTCCACCAACTCCGTTGGCATGAAATACCACAAGTTCATAACCTGCTTCTTTCATTAATGGCTGCATTGCAGTAATTGCGGTGTTGGTATTTCCTAACATGGTTACAGCAACTGCTTTGGTTCCAGGTTTTGGTTTATTTAATTGGTGCCCTTTTTGTAACATGCCATAAACTGCAGCAGCAGCATTATCAAAAATTGTTTTTGAAATATCGTTTAAACCTAAAATATCTACGATGGAATGCATTGTCATCATGTCGGTTGTGCCAACTAGTGGACCAAATTCATGCTTACCAGAAGCAATGGGGGAGATAACTATTTTGGGTGCACCAATTGGCAATTGCATTAATGCTGCAGCAGTCATCACGCCACCCTC
Organism: uncultured Actinomycetes bacterium; assembly: GCA_937896305.1. GTDB lineage: Bacteria > Actinomycetota > Actinomycetes > S36-B12 > UBA5976 > ATZT02. The sequence continues at coordinate 6,977 of CALBND010000162.1, read as the reverse complement.
AGCGCCACCAATTCCAATTGCACCAACTACTTGATTTGCATTAACCATTTCTTTAACTTTTTTGACAATAAATTCACGCATCTGTTCAACTGCTGCACCTCTAGAGCCAGCGTTTTGTACTTTTTCAATTGTGGTGCCACCAAATTGGGCAAGTTGTGCTTTAGAAAAATCTGGGGTGATCCCGATTGGTTCACCTAAAATACCAACATCAATTACGTAGGGTTTAAGTCCGAACTCTTTTAACTTGTCTCTTAAATAAGCAACTTCGGGACCTTTGGTGTCAAGTGTGCCAATTACTAGCACTAACTCATTCACTTTTTAGCTCCCGAAGTTGCGTTAATTTTATCTAATTTCTAGATAAGTGGTAATAATGTATCTGCGTTCTCTTTTACCAACCAGTCATAGAATTCTTCAGTTAATACTGATGAACCGTGGTCGATGATGAACTTCAATTGATCTGCATCAATACCCTTTGGATTCATATCCAAAGCGTTCTTGTATTTGTTTACAGGAGTTCTATCAACTGGAGCTACGAACTCAGCAGTTAGCGCACCGTCATAACCTATTTCATTTAAGGTGGCGATAACTTTCTTCCAGTCATAGTCCCCGTGTCCTGCAGGCATACGGTTGTTTTCTGCAACGTGGAAGTCGTTTAGTTTTTTACCAGCTAAACGAATTGCTGCGTATAGATCTTCTTCTTCGATGTTGATGTGGAATGCGTCTAGACAAATTCCACAATCTGGTCCAGTTGCTTCAGCTAAAGCTAGTGCTTGTTCGCAACGTGTAATGAAATAAGTTTCGAATCTGTTTAATGGTTCGATTGCTAATTTCACACCAGCAGCTTGGGAATGAGCATAAATTTCTTTCATTCCTGCAACTGCCCAACTCCATTCTTCGTCTGGAGTTGCATCTGGAGTAATTTTTCCTACGGTTGCTGGAACGATGGTCATTTCTGTGCCATCAAGTTCTTTCACCATAGTGATGCAATCTTTTACATACTTAACACTTGCTGCTCTTTTTGCTTCATCTTTTGCAACAAGGTTTCTTTCACCCAACATCAAGGTTACTGAACCCCAACATTTAAGGTCATACTTTTTTAATAGATCACGAGTAGTTGCAGATGGATATTTTTCTGGTTCTCCACTGATTTCAATACTCTTGTAACCGTATTTAGCTAGTCGGGCGATGGTTGTTTCCAGCGGCTCGGCACGCATCCAGTTATGCATAGATAAATGCATTTCTTTTCCCTTCTAGTAACTAACTCTTAGTTACTAAACCTTTATTTAATTCGTGGTACCCGGAGGACCAAAACCCAGTTTTCCTGGATTCATAATTCCGTTTGGATCCCACGCTTTTTTAAGACTCAGCATGTATTCCCAAGCTGAGCCATGTTGTGTCTTCATAAATCGGCCTAGTTTCAAACCAACACCATGGTGTTCGTTTAAGGTTCCTCCGTTTTTCAAAGACGCATCAATTGCTGCATTCCATAAATCGTCGTGCAATTTCATTGCTTCGTCAATATCTTCGGGGGCATTATCTATGTAAAAGCGGTCATAAATCATGCCGCCCCACGGAAACCAGTGCGAAAAGTGCGCGGTGTAACGAGCTTTATGGTGGGAGAACTGTTTTTCAATTACTTCCTTTTTAGCTCTATAGATAGCTGGCAAATCGTTGAATCTGGCACAAGTATCTGTGGTGCCATAAATTAGGGGTGGGGCAGGAATATTGCCATGTTTAAATGGCTCATATTTCCCGTCCCACCAGTTTTGCCCAACTTCTGGGCCGTGTGGTTTACCGCCCACACCTACACAAAGATCATTAATTTCTTTGGCTTCTAAATCAGTTAATGATTTAGTTCCATCGCACATAATTATCATCAAGACACCTTGCACACCTAGGTTTAACCATTCAGATAATTTCTTAGTGTCAGCTTCGTCATAAAGTCTGATTACTGCTGGTCTCCATCTTTTGGTCATGATTTGTCGTGCGGCTTCTATTCCTTGATCAACATCTTTAAATCCATAAGACAAGAAAACTCTTGATTCAGGTAGATGTTCTAAACGCATTGCAGCTTTAGTAATCACACCTAGAGTTCCTTCACTGCCAATCAGCGTTTGAATAATTCCTGGACCTGAAGCATGACTTGGTACAGGTAAAGTTGAAATAATTTTTCCAGAAGCCATGACTGCTTCTATTTGTAAAACTAAATCTTCAGCTTTGCCATATTTGGTTGAAACAACACCGCTTCCTCTGGCTGCAAGACAACCACCAATAGTTGCACCAAAGAAATGTGAACCAGGGTAGTGAGGCATTGTTAAGCCTTTAGCGTTTAATTCTTTTTCCAAAACTGACCCATCAACACCTGCTTCAACGGTGACAATCATTGAGTTCTCATCAACTTCAACAACTTTGTTTAATCTTTTTAGATCTAGGGCAATGCCGCCATAGAGTGCAAAGGTTCCTGATTGAGTTCCAGAACCACCACCCCGGGGAATTACTGGAATTCGATATTCATTAGCAATAGCTACAACTTTAGAAACTTCTTCAGAAGTTTTAGGTGAAACAACTAAGTCAGCAATTGGTAATTCTAGGTTTTTGTGTTGCAAGAATTTACTCATCCAAGACCAGTCACTGGCTTGTTCAATTCTTTTATCTTTATCGGTACTTACTTGACCGTGCCCAACTACAGCACCTAATTCACGTGCTACTTGATTAATTAAATAATTCGCTCTGACTTCGTTTTGAGCCTTTTCCATTACTCTCGATTCAATCGTTTTCTGTATTCAAATTGGTATACAGAAAAAGACAATAATAGGCGAGTGAGGGGTAGGTCAATAGGAATTAATGATTATTTTTTGCCTATATATATAGACAGATTACTTATTTAAGGCTTTAACCATCTCTCGGCAGAAATCAGGAATATCGGCCACAACTCTGCCCCAGACTAAATTGCCATCAGCAAAAGCTGGAGCATCAACCCAAGTAGCTCCGGCATTTACTAAATCATCTTTGATGCCAAGTGAGCCAGTGGATTTTTTGCCAGCAACTATTCCAGCAGAGATTGCCATTGATCCACCATGACAAATAATTCCAATTATTTTATTTTGTGAATTAACATTTTTAATTAATTCATTGACGTTGTCATATCTTCTTAATTTATCTGTAGCCCAACCACCGGCTAATACTAATCCGATTAAGTCATCAGCTTTTAAATCAGAAATTAAAACTTCAACTTCAATGATCAAACCATTTTTACCAGTGATGGATTCTTTTTTCAAACCAGCACTTACACATTTGTAACCTTCTTCTTCTAAACGCATTCTGGTTACGTGATATTCCAAATCTTCAACACCATCTGCAATTGGAAATGCAACTGTACCTTTGCTCATTATTTTTTCCTTATCCTTATCCTTGTTCTTTTTCTAATTCATTTATTCTTTTAACTTTCGGTGCACTTGATCCTTGTTCATCAAAAACATAATCAAGCCAAGGTTTAATTAAATTCAATGCTAATTCAGGGGCAATCACTCTTGCTCCCATGCAAATTACTTGACAGTTATTACTTAACACTGCTCTTTCTAAAGAATAAGGATCATGAGTTGTTGTTGCTCGTATTCCTGGAACTTTGTTAGCAGAAATTGCCATTCCAATACCTGTGCCACAAACAAGTAACCCGCGATCTGCAGACCCTTCAGAAATTTTTGTTGCAAGACCAAATCCAATGTTTGGATAATCAGTTTTATCTTCTAGTGAAGTAACGCCAATTTCAATAATTTCTGCCACCCTAGGATCAGCTGCTAGGTACTTTTTCAAAATCTCTTTCAATTCGAATCCAGCAAAATCTGAGCCCACGGCAATTCGGTATTTAGTCACTTTTGCTTCCTAGTCTTCAGGGTCCTGGTCGTGAAGAATTTCACTATAACCGGCCTGCGGATTTCGTTATCAAATTGTTATGGTTTTTGGCCAGAATCTATTGACTGAATACGGACTTGTATCCCATTATTAAGCCTAGATTGACCTGTCTTAGGTCAATCCATTTTGAGAAGGAGCTCTCTTGTCAGAAGAAACAAAAATGAAGCTTGACCGTCGTCGTCTGATTAAAGCAGGCGCGGCAGCAGGCGTTGCAATTCCAGCAGCTGGTCTGTTGGCAGCTTGCAGCAGCGGTGGAGACGATGCAGGTGCAGCAGCACCAGCAACAGATTCACCATTGTTTGGAAGTAACGCTGAAAACATGCAAGGCAAGACAATTGACTTTGCATATTCCAGAGTTGCTGGATGGCCACCAAGTTCTGCGCCAGCAACACTTTGGCCAGACTTTCAAGCCTACGCGAAAGAAAAATATGGTTACACAGTTAACGATATTACTTTCATCGAAGGTGGATTCGGAGAACTTTTCCAAAAGATTTCTCCAACCCTTGCATCAGGATCACAAGAATATAATCTTTTGATCGTTGATTCACAATGGTTAGGTGCTTTGTCAGAACCAGGTTGGATTGTTAAGGCAGACGATGTCTTCGCAGCAAACCCAGAACTAGACATTGAACCATTTTCAAGTTTGGTAACAAACACTTACCAGGTTTACCCAGATGGTTCAGGAATTCGTTGGGGCTTCCCACAAATGCCTGACACACAAGGTGTATTCATGCGTAAAGATATGTTAGAAGATCCAGCAGAACAAGCAGCATTCAAAGCTAAAACTGGTAAAGATCTTCCAACTACACAAGATGCAATGATGGAAATTGAATACACAGATTTAGTTGAAATCTTTGAATTCTTCCATCGCCCAGAACAAGAAATGTATGGAACTGCAATGATGTATTCAAAAGAATACGATTTTTTCAGCTGTGCATATTACCCATTTGCTTATTCAACAGGTGGAAAAATCTGGGATCCTGCAACTTCAGATGTTTATGGAATCTTAAACTCTGATGTAAACGCAGCTGCTTTGGATCAATTCATTGGTTTGATGAAATATCAACCAAAGAACGTTGCTTCATTCGGCATTGGCGAAATCCTTGACATCTTCAACACCGGCAAAGCATTCAGTGCTTGGCAATGGTTGGCTGTTGGTGCATTCATGGGTGGAGCAGATAACGTCGTTAAACCAGAACAAGTTATTTCAATCCCACTTCCTAAGTGGAATGGAAAACTTATCGGTGCAATGGGCGGACAACCATGGGTTATCAACGCATTCAATGATGATGATCACATGAGAGTTTCTGTTGACGTTCTAAAATGGTGGTACACCAAAGAAACCCAAGATAAATTCATCTTGGCAAATGGTGGATTGCCATGGAGCAAAGAAGGTGCAGCAAATCCTGCTTACCTAGAAGTTGCTCATTACGTCAAGCCATTCTTGTACATGTTAGAAGAGGGTCGTTCACAAGACTTCTGGCATTTACCTGAATATGCTGAAATGCTTGCTGTACAACAAGAAGCATTTAACGGTCTTGCAAGTGGAACAGTTAAATCTGCAAAAGATGCACTTGAATACTCTGCTGCTAAACAACAGCAAATCCTATTCAATGCCGGTCGTACCCAGACACCTCCTCCGGAGAATGTCGACTCTCTAACTCTCTAACGAGAAATTAGAAAAAAGATAATTGTCTTGGTGGCCCGGTTAACGGGACACCAAGACAACTCTTTATGATTAACCAAAAGTTATTTACTAAAATCATCGAGTCTGTGAGTAGGGAAGGTAATGGCCAAGAGCGTCGAAACGTTAGAACGATCCATCAAGGATGCGCCTAAGCCTGCCAAGCAAGAAACCAAAAAGAATTTTTTTAGTTGGGGAATTTTAGCCCCCGTTTTATTCTTCTTTATTTTAATGAGCGTTGTACCAACTGTTTGGATGTTTGGTTTAGCTTTTTATGACTACACCCTAACTTCAGCAAATAAACCAAAATTAATTGGTTTCAAAAACTTTACAGATTTCTTAGCAAATCAACAATTAGCTGGTGCGGTTTCTAGAACTTTTGTTTTCTTAATTGCAGCAGTAATTTTGCAAACTCTTTTAGGAATTTTAATTGGTGTTTTGTTTTGGAAAAACGACAAAATGCCAGGACGTCGCCTAGCTTTAACTCTTCTCTTCACACCAATGGTGGTAACACCAATTGCAACATCTTTATTTTGGAAATTTATTCTTGATCCGACTCTGGGAGTCGTAAACTATCTGGCAAGTTTAATTGGGTTTGAACGATTTGATTTGTTAACGGATCAAACATTGGCGTTTCCAACATTAGTTTTGGTTGATACTTGGATGTGGACACCATTTATGACTTTGATGACATTGGCTGCCCTTGGTTCAGTTCCAAAAGCTGAATTAGAAGCAGCATCAGTTGATCGTCTACCTATAACAAGATTAATCAGCACAGTAATTTGGCCACACGCTAAATTTATTTTAGGTTTAGGAATTTTACTTCGCTCTATTGATGCTTTCAAAACAATGGACTTGGCCTATGTGATGACTGGTGGAGGACCAGGAGATAGAACTGAATTAATTGCTATTTCTTTGTATCGATTTTCCTTCAAATCTTTCAAACTGGGCTACTCTTCAGCTGTTTCGGTTTTCTTACTTTTCATAGCTATTGCTTTGACTTCAATTTACTTGTACATCTTAAATGCTCGCAAGAAAGCAGAGGGATAAAATGTCAGCAGTTACTTTTAAACCAAAACGTAAATCTGGTCCACTAAAACTGACCACAATGCTGGGTTGGTTTGTTTCCATCCTGTTTTTCTTACCGATTGCCTGGATTATTTCCTCAGCATTCAAGCCTAAAGAGCAAATTCTAATTTCTCCACCAGTATTTATATTCAAACCAACTTTTACCAACATTTCAGAAGCAATTGGTTTTGGAAACACTCTTTCCTACATCACCCACTCAATTATTTATTCCTTCGGTTCGGTGACATTAGCTATATTGATTTCCTTCTTGGCGGCTTATTCTTTCTCTAGATTTAAACCAGCAGGCACTGAC
>CALBND010000161.1 GCA_937896305.1 uncultured Actinomycetes bacterium | reverse complement strand
TAATACTGATTACACATTTGGATTTCAAACTTCGGTAGCAATTGCCACCGAAGCAGTAGATCGTTTACATACCACTGCTCGTTCACATCATCGTGTCTTAGTTGTTGAAGTAATGGGACGTCACGCAGGATGGATCGCTCTTGAAACAGGTATGGCAGGAGATGCTGCTGTTACTTTAATTCCTGAAGAAAAATATGACATCAACCAAGTTGTAGCTTGGGTTAAACAACGCTATGAAAGAGATCAATATGCAATCGTGGTTGTTGCTGAAGGTGCGATGAGCACTGAAGGTGACTTAGTTACAAAAGATTCAACCCTAGATGCATTTGGTCACGTAAAATTATCTGGTGTTGGTGAAGGTTTAGCAAAAAGAATAGAAGATTTAACAGGAATTGAAACTAGAACTATGGTCTTAGGTCATTTGCAAAGAGGTGGTTCACCTGTGGCCTTTGATAGAAACTTAGGAAACCGTTTAGGTTTAGCAGCTGCAGACGCATTACATGCTGAAGATTTTGGAAAAATGGTTGCCTTACATGGCACAGAAATAGTAAGAGTGCCTTTGGAAAGTGCAACAGGAGTTCTTAAAACAGTTCCTGCGGAAAGATATCGCGAAGCTACCGAATTATTTGGAGCCTAAATTATGAATCCGCAACAAGAAGTAGCGGTTACTAAAGCCAAACAGCAACCTGAATGGCCAGATAGTGCCGAATTAGATCTTGCGATCAAAGAATTAAAAGTTTTACCTCCTTTGGTGTTTCCAAGTGAATGCGATTTACTAACTCAGCGTTTAGCAGATGTTTCAAGAGGAGAAGCTTTTTTCTTAACTGGTGGAGATTGTGCAGAAACTTTTGCTGCCAACACTGCTAATTCGGTGAGAGCAAGAATTAAAACAGTTTTGCAAATGTCAGTTGTTTTAACCTATGGTGCAACTTTGCCGGTAGTAAAAGTTGGCCGAATGGCTGGACAATATTTCAAACCTAGAAGTAGCAATGATGAAGTAATTAATGGAATCTCTTTACCTTCTTATCGGGGAGATGCTATTAATGATGTGGCTTTCACCCCAGAAGCTAGAAGACCAGATCCACAGAGACTAATTCGTGCCTACAAAGCATCAAATGCAACTTTAAACTTAATTCGTTCTTTTACTCAAGATGGTTCATCTGATTTAAGAATGGTTCATGCTTGGAATAGAGACTTTGTTTCTGCTTCTGATACTGGTAAAAAATATGAACAAATGGCAAAAGATATTGATAGAGCTTTAGCATTCATGCATGCTTGCGGTGCTGACCCCATCGAATTTAGATCAGTTGAATTCTTTACCGCCCATGAAGCTTTGTTATTAGATTACGAGAAAGCAATGTCTAGAACTGATTTTGTGACTGGACGCGTTTATGACACATCAGCACATTTTGTTTGGATGGGTGAAAGAACTAGAGATCCAGATGGGGCACACGCAAACTTCATGGCCGGTATTAAAAATCCAATTGGGGTAAAAGTTGGACCCAAAGCAGATCCAGCAGATGTTGTAAAAATGGTTCAAAAACTAGATCCAGATAAAACACCAGGACGATTAACTTTAATTAGTCGAATGGGTGCTGGAAACGTAATGGATAAATTACCAAACTTAATTCAAGCAGTGGAAAAAGCTGGGCATCCAGTTATTTGGGTTTGTGACCCGATGCATGGCAACACTAAAGAAGCAGCCTCTGGACATAAAACACGTGAATTTGTTGATGTTTTAAGTGAAATTAAAGATTTCTTTGCTGTGCATAAACAATTAGGAACACATCCTGGTGGAATGCATATTGAATTGACTGGTGATGATGTAACTGAATGTCTAGGTGGAATATCTGGAGTTTCAGAAAAAGACTTACCAATGAGATATGAAACAGCTTGTGATCCTAGATTAAATAGAGTGCAAGCACTTGAATTAGCTTTTCAAGTAGCCGAGATGTTAGCTAAGTAAACCAGAGAAGTATTTGAAACGTGAAAAAAAGCACTCAAATAATTCTTTACTCAGTTTTAGGCCTTTTAATAGTTAGTATTATTTCAAGTGTTGCATTATCTGGTTATCGTGAAACAAGAATAGAATCAATCAAAAATCCTGCACCAACAGCAACTGTTGATGAGGATATTGTCTCATTAGAAAACATGGTTGTAACGATATTAAATGGTACACAAAGAGAAGGAATTGCGACCAGGCTTGGAGCAAGGTTAGAAACTTTTGGAGTTTTTGTTACAAAGGTTGATAACTACAAAAGAAGAAATCTTGAAACAAGTGAATTGCTCTATCGCCCAGATGCCATTGAAGCAGCAACTAAGCTTGCTCAAATTTCAGGAATTTTAAAACTAACACCTTATCCAGCATTTGAAGCAAATGAATTTGCCACAATTATTATTGGTTATGATCTACCAGAACCAGGTCCAGAACCGGTAAATTCTGCTCCAACTGAAAGTAGTGAATAAAATATCTAATAAATGGCTCCCGGGCTATATCGCACTTGGTGTTACCTGGGGATGTTCTTTTTTACTAATTAAGTATTCATTGCTTTCGTTATCTCCCGTCGGAGTTGCATTTTTTAGAGGATTTTTTGGTGCACTTGTGTTATTAATAATTTTACTTATTACTAAACAAAAATTACCCAACAAATTAAATCATTGGCTACATCTTTCGGTAGTTGCTTTTTTACTTAACTCTGCTCCGGGTTTTCTTTTTGCTTATAGTGAAACTTTAGTTTCTAGCGCACTAGCTGGAATGCACAATGCCACAACACCAATAATGAGTGTTTTGTTTACGTTCATAATTTTCAGGGAGCAAAAAATTACTGGAAACCAATTATTGGGTATTTTAGTTGGTTTTGGGGGAGTTGGGTTATTAAGTAGTTTTTGGAATCAAGTTGATGGCACACATTGGACAGGAATTTTTGCACTCTTACTGGCAACATCTTGCTATGGCATTTCTTATCCTTATTCAAAAAGATATCTGTCGAAATTGGAATTTTCTTCAATAAGTTTGGCCACTGCTCAAGTTATGTGCTCGGTGGTCATGTTGAGCCCTTTTTTATTCTTCTCAAAAATTCAGACAGCCACTTTTACCCTACAAAGCACTTTAGCGATTTTGGCTCTAGGCGGTATTGGTTCAGGAGTTGCCTACATCTGGAATTTTGAAACAGTTCGGTTAGCCGGTGCTTCGATTGCAAGCTCAGTTACTTATTTAACTCCTGTGTTTGCGGTGATTGTTGGGTTCATATTTTTAAGTGAAAAGTTAAACACTTTGCAAATGGTTGGTGGTTTACTAGTATTAATCTCAGCAGCGATGATTCAAAATAGGATCAAAGTCATTCGATAAAGAGAGAATTAGAACTTGAAATTAATCGCCCACGAAATTACCACCCCTTGGGCAAAAATTGCCACAGTATTAGACGTTAGTCACGAGCCGGTGATTATTGGAGCTGGGTTTAAACCTTTAGCAAAATTAATTAAATCTTTGCCAGATCAATATAAAGATTTTGAAATTAAAAAAGAACCACGTTTAGCTGGGGTTCGAAATGTTGTGAACGATTGGATAGATGGCGATCTTGATGCCTTCAAAAATTTAAAGATTTCACAAACTGGTGCAGAATTTATGCAAGATTGTTGGCAAGCCTTACGAAATGTTAAAGGTGGGAAAGTTGTGACCTATGCGCAACTTGCTAACAAGGCTGGCAGGAGTAAAGCTGTGAGAGCTGCTGGAAGTGCTTGTGCGAAAAATTTTGTGGCACCTTTTGTGCCATGCCATCGAGTTGTGAAAACTGGAGGTGATTTAGGTAACTATAGTTACGGAATCACGCTCAAGAGAGCATTGTTGATTCATGAAGGTATCAACATTTAGCGCTTTCAAACAAGCGTTATCAATCTAGATGTTGTAGCCTCAAAGGATGAAGACTTTATTTCACATGCAGAAGCGAACTGCGATTTTCGCTATTTTGGCAGCACTCTTGCTCTCGGGAATCCAGACATCCAGCTTTGCCGCTCCAAATACCAAGTTTTCGATGGAAGTTCCTAGTTATCCAGGTCAAAGCAAACTTCAAGTCGGAGCCGAAAATTCAAGTGTTAAAAAGGTCCAAGCAGCACTTATCGAATTGGGCTACGCAGTATCTTCTGCCAACGGTAAATACGGACCCTCAACCACGAAAGCTATTAGCCAGTTTTATAAAGATTTAGGCGACTCCGATGATGGAACCTCCATTGGGCCAGTTGGATGGAAGAGATTGTTTACCGCTCTAGATGAGCAAAGAGCTGATGAGGAAGCTGCTCAACAAACAGAAGCTTCACAACCAATCATTATTGACCCAGCCGCAGCACAAGTGGTCGCTGATTTGGCTTCAGCCGTAATTGATCGTTCTAAGAAAACAAAAGTAGTAAAGCTTTCCAGGGCTAAGAAAAAAGTTGTAGCCCTTTATGTCGGAGACATCACTTTGTCTAAAGATGTAAAACTTTATAAAAGTGCCCGTGAATTAATTCCTTTTGAAGTTTGGCGCAACAGTGCATTTGCTAGATATATTACAATGAAAGAGTCACACAGAAACTGTAAGGCAATTGGTAGAAGTGGCAAATATCGTGGCCGCTGGCAAATGAGTCCCCAGTTTTGGAAAACTTATGGTGGGAAAGCCTTTGCTAGTAAGCCAGATAAAGCAAGTTGCCAAGATCAAGACTTAGTGGCTTATAGGGGTTGGGTTGTTCGGGGCTGGGCGCCTTGGGCTTACTAACTTTTAAAAGATAATTATGGGG
>CALBND010000160.1 GCA_937896305.1 uncultured Actinomycetes bacterium | reverse complement strand
GTTTACACAGCTAAAGCTGGCGGATTCTTTTTCATAGTTTTTGGTGTCACTACTTTGATAAGTGCTCTGGTCGCAATTAACCCAATTTGGTTATACGGGCCATTTACTCCAGATCAAGTAACTGCTGGTTCCCAACCTGATTGGTACATAGGATTTCTTGAAGGATCTCTTCGAGTTATGCCTAACATTGAATTTAATATTTTTAATACGTGGACGTTTTCACCAAACGTATTAATTCCATCTTTAATATTGCCCGGAATAATGTTCGCACTTATGGGTGCCTATCCATTTATTGAAAGCTGGGTTACAGGAGATAAAAGAGAGCACAATATTTTAGATAGACCAAGAAATGCGCCAACTAGAACTGCACTTGGCACTATGTCATTGTCTTTCTATATTTTGCTTTGGATTGGTGGCGGAAACGATATTTTAGCTACCACTTTCAGTCTCTCAATTAATGCAATCACTTGGTTTATGCGATTTGCCTTAATAACAGTTCCCCCACTGGTCTTTATTGCTACCAGAAGAATTTGTTTAAGTTTGCAACGCAAAGACTTAGATCTTTTGTTACACGGCAAAGAAACAGGAAGAATTCTTCGACTGCCTGAAGGTGGATTCGTGGAAGTTCATGAACCAGTTTCAGAATCAAAAATTCCAGCCCTTGTTGCTAGAGAAACTTATCCACGCTGGGAAATCCCACAAAAAGTTGATGCCGCTGGAATTAAAACTCCTAATTATCGCAGTCAACTTATGAGAGCAAAATTAAGTAACTGGTGGACTAAAGGCGATTTGCCAATTCCAACAGCTGCACAAATTCAAGCTGGACAACACCATGCCCATGAAGCTTTAGAACAAGCTCAGGAATTTGGGATTGAACCAGGTAAAGAAGAAGTAATAACTACTAGTAATCACTAATTGATTTAAAATTTTTAAGCCCCAACTTTTTAGTTGGGGCTTTTTTATTACTTTTATTCCACCACATTTTGGCAAGATAAAGTCTGTTGTTTAAAAGATTTGGCAGATTGATTAAGGTTTTCATTTTTTGGTTAATTCGTCTTGGAAATATTTAAGATTTTAATTAATAAAAAATAAATCGCTTAACTCATTTATATTGCAAATTAATCCATAGGTACATATTGAGTTTCTCCAGGCCTAATAAAAAGAAGTCCTAAAAAAGTGAATTGCAAAACGACTAAAAACCTAGCTTTAATTATTTTGATCCAAACATTTTGGCAAAGAATCCAGGTTGTGCAGATTCATTTTCGTGACCTTGACATCTTTGATTCTTTGGAACTCCCGCTAAGGCTTGTTCTATATGTTCGCCACATCCTGACCAAGTAGCTTTGCCACATCTCCTACAAGTAACTTGACTACACATAACTGCTCTCCTTTTTTAGTTTGTTGATACCGAGATTCCAGAATTCACCAAATCACTGAAACCACCATTCAGGTTATAAAGTGATGTGAAACCAGAATCCACCATTTGATCTGTGGCTAGAGTTGATCTTCTGCCACTTTTGCAATAAACAAAGTATGTTGTATTTTTATCAAGTTCTGATATTTTGCTTTGAAAATCACTTGATTCAACATTGATATTTATGGCATTTTCTAAGTGTCCTGCGTTAAATTCTTCTGGAGTTCTAACATCTATGACTACCCCATTTACTGAAGCTATCTGATTTCGAAATTCATCGACACTTACTTTTGCTACTGCCCCGTTTTCTGAGGAACAAGCACTTAAAAAAGCAACGGCAGCAAGTGTTACTAAAACCATTTTTTTCATATATTTATCCTATGCCAAACTCAAGAAGAGTTTTTGTAATTTTTCTGAGACTTGATCACTATTTCCTTTATTTTCAACCAAACATTCTTTAAGGCTTGAAGAAATCAAGACAAAGGCAGCCGTGTTTATGGCTTTGCTTACAGCAGCCATCTGGGTAACAATTTCTTCACAATTTCTGCCCTCATCAAGCATTCGAACAACTGCTGCCATTTGCCCATTAGCTCTTTTCATGCGAGCGCTGATAGCTGAGACGTCTTCTTGGTTGGACAATACGTGAGAAATCGATTCGGTTTTAGTTGTCATTTGATCCCTTTCTCCTGACAACTTACTATACCCCATGGGGTATAGTAAAAGCAACGCACCAGGAGGAATAAATGAGCATAAAAGTAATCAACATTGACACCCCGACTTTAGGAGACCGCTCTTATCTTGCCCATGATGGCAAATCTGCGGTTGTAGTTGATCCGCAACGAGATATTGATCGTGTCGAAAAAATTCTTAATGATCAAGGCCTAACTCTAGAAACTGTTGTGGAAACACACATGCATAACGATTATGTTTCCGGTGGATTAGTTTTAGCCAAAGAATATGGCGCCAAGTATGTAGTGAGTGAACTAGATTCAGTTAATTTTGAACGATTGAGCGTTTCTGACACCCAAGTAATTCCAGTTGGATCTTTTGCAATCAAAGCACTGCATACTCCTGGACATACTTTTACTCACATGTCTTATGAACTTATTGATGAAAAAGAAAATGCACAGGCTGTTTTCACAGGGGGCTCAATGCTTCATGGATCAACTGGTCGACCAGATTTACTAGGTTGGGATCATGCACGCGAGTTAGCTGGTTTACAGCACTCGTCAGCTAATCGTCTAGCAAACCTTTTAGAAGATCAAGTAAACATTTACCCAACCCATGGCTTTGGATCTTTTTGCGCAGCAACTGCTACCTCTGGGGATTCTTCAACAATTGGTGATGAGAAAAAGATCAACCCTGCCCTATTACTTGATCAAGAAACATTTGTTGTACAAACCTTGGCAGGTCTTGATGTCTTTCCTGGTTATTACAAACACATGGGTCCAGCAAATCATGAAGGTCCAGGTCCAATTGATCTTTCTGAACTTAAAAGAATGTCAACTTCTGAAATCCTAAAATCAATATCTCAAGGAGCTTGGGTTGTTGATGTACGAAACAGAAACAGCTGGGCTACCGGACATATTCCAGGATCCGTTTCTTTTGGTGTTGATGGTTCAATGGCAACATATTTAGGTTGGATGTTTCCTTATGAGAAAGAACTAATTTTAGTCTCTGATAAAGCAGATGAAGTTGCGACTGCTCAAAGAGAATTGGTTCGAATTGGAATCGATAGACCATCTGGATCTTTTGTAGACAAATTAGAAAAATTTGAAACCTTAAATCAAACAAGAATGGTAACTTTTCAAGATGTTGCAAAAGTTATTGGAAATCCAGGAATTGTAATTCTTGATGTGAGGAGAAATAGTGAAAGAGAAGCTTCGCATATCGATAACTCGTTACACATTCCTTTGCATGAATTAACTTCCCGCGTAAATGAACTTCCAAAAGATGCAGAAATCTGGGTTCATTGCGCAGGTGCTTATCGCGCTGCGGCAGCAATGGGAATCATCGAAAACACAGGCAGAACCCCAGTCTTGATTAATGAATCATATGAATCTTGCTTAACTGTGGCAGGATTAAATATAGTTTCTGGACACAAAGATGAATCACCTTCAGAAGTCTCTACTAGATAAAAGGAGTTACTGATGCAAGAAATTACCCCTAAAGAAGCTTTCCAACAAATAACTGAAGGTAAGGCCTATGGCATTGATGTTCGAGAATTAGATGAGTGGACAGCCGGACATGCCGCAAATGTGACTTGGAATCCAATGAGTAGCTTTGATGAAACCACGCTGCCAACAGACAAACCCTTAATCATGATTTGCAGATCAGGTAATCGCTCAGGTCAAGTTGTTCAAAAATTAATTGACTCTAGAAGTGATTTATTCAACATGGTAGGTGGCATGAAAACTTGGGCTACTGATGGTCTTGAAATATTAAATGATTCTGGAAATCCGGAAATAATTTAAAAAGTGATTATTTTTGATGCAATTTTAATTGGCATCATTATTGGTTCAGTTTTAGGAACCATTGGTGCCGGCGGAGCCATTTTAGCTGTGCCAGCTTTAATTGCAATCCTAAATTTTTCAACTATTGCAGCTACAACTTCCTCACTGGTCATAGTTGGTGCAGCAGCAATCTCTGGTTTTATTCCTCGAATAAAAAATGGCTTAGTCGACATTAAACTTGCTTTGACTTTTTCAATACTAGGAATTGCTGGTAATTTTCTTGGAACCTACTTAATTGATTACATTCCTGATAATGTGCAACTTATTTTATTTTCTCTTCTAATGTTTTTATCTGCCATAGCAATGTGGCGTGGACCTATAAAAGAAGATGAAGAAAAAGTTAAAACTAATTTTATTATTGTGATTCTTATTTCAAGTGTTGTTGGGTTTATTACCGGACTACTTGGAGTTGGTGGTGGATTTTTGATAGTTCCAGCTCTAGTCTTAATATTAAAGATACCCGTGAAAGTGGCTGCAGGTACTTCCCTCTTAGTAATAGCTATAAATGCAACATTTGCCTTGCTTTTTAGATATCAATATTGGGAAATAATTCCTTTAACCAAAGTGATTGCATTAACTGTCTCAGCAATTATTGCTTCTTATTTGAGTGCACCCTTGGCTCAAAAAATCGATGCCAGATTGTTTCAAAAGATTTTTTCAATATTTATTGTTTTCATCGCAGTCTTTGTCCTGCTCAGATAAATATTAAGGAACTAGTAAAATCTGTCCTGAATAAATACTTGATCCTTCAATAACGTTTAAATCTTTTATTTGTTCTATAACTGCACGCGGGTCAATTTCCGGATTTACCCGCGCAGCAATAGTCCATAAAGTTTCTCCTGGCGCAACCACAATTTTGGTTGTGCTGGTATTTGATTCTTCATTCGATGCTTTTGCACCAGTTGTTGCCAAACCAACAAGTGAAACAGCTGAGATTGCGAGCATGAAGATAAAACTCAAAGCCGAGACCAGGAAACGACCTCTTCTGGTTAAACGGATTGGGGCAATTGCCACCGGGGCCAAGGTACTCATAAATTCCTCTCTTTCGAACACTTGTTCGATTATTGCATACAGAGGCGACATTTGGCAAGTTTTATCGAACAGGTGTTTGAAACATTTGTTCGAATGGGCTACTCTAGGGGTATGACAAAAAACAACGTGAGCGAATTGCCTGATTCAGGCCAAGACGGCGATGGCCTAACCGTCCGCCAAAGACGCATATTAGAAGTAATCGAGGAAGCTGTTCGAGATAGAGGCTTTCCCCCAACCGTTCGAGAGATAGCTGAATTAGTAGGTCTAGCCTCCCCAGCATCTGTTGCTCATCAACTTTCTGCCTTAGAAAGAAAAGGTTTTATTAAAAGAGATCCAAACTCTCCACGCGCCATTGATGTAATGCTGCCTTCTAAATCTGGAGTTGAGATTGATGGTTTAGTTGGTGGAGTTGCTAATGAACAAACTCCTGAAGCTGCCTTTGTGCCATTACTTGGACGCATTGCTGCAGGAGGACCAATCTTGGCTGAAGAATCAATTGAAACTGTTTATCCATTACCTAGAGAACTTGTTGGAAATGGTGAATTATTCATGCTCACAGTTGTGGGAGATTCCATGATTGATGCCGCAATTTGTCATGGTGACAAAGTTGTGATCAAGAAACAAGATGATGCCCAAAATGGTGACATTGTGGCAGCATTACTTGGTGATGAAGCAACAGTTAAAACTTTGAAACGTAAAGATGGTCACGTTTGGTTAATGCCTGCTAATCCAGATTATGAACCAATTAACGGTGATCGCGCCAAGATTCTTGGTCGTGTGGTTACAGTTATGCGTAAGCTTTAATTAGTTATTTACGTAAAACTTTTTCCATAGTTTTACCCTTAGCTAGTTCATCAACTAGTTTGTCTAGATAGCGGATTTTTTTCATTAAAGGATCTTCAATCTCTGCAATTTTGACACCACAAATGCTTCCCGTAATCAATTTAGCTTTTGAGTTCAATTTGGCTGCTTTAAAGAAATCTTTAAAACTAGTTTGCTTCGCTAAGTGATTTTTTAAAGCTTTTTCATCAAAGCCGGTGAGCCAATGAATGACTTCATGTAATTCATTTTTAGTTCGACCTTTTCTAGCTAATTTATTAACATAATGGGGATAAACTTCAGAAAAAGGCATGGTGAATATTTTATGCATTTAAGTCTTTATTCATAATCGAAATTTGATCTTTTTGGCATTCATAATCAAAACCAATCGAGCTATTGCTGATTTCCCCATCCCATGGAAGCCTTTTAATTCCTCTAGCGTTATTTTTCTCAAATCTGAGACTTTGTAAAGCTTGGCATCCACTAATGCACGCCTGGCGGGACCAGAGAGTTTAATTGCTCGCCATTCACCATCTAGTGCATCATAATTTGATAAATCAGCTTCTGCCCTACCCTCACGGGGCTTGGAATTTGATTTCTTTGTCATAGTTCAAAGTATAGAAGAAGTAGGCCGAACTTAAATCAATCGATATGAAGTTATTTGCTAAATATAATTTGCCCTCAAAAAAAATTTGAGGGCTTAAAATCAGTTACGCCAGATCAAGCCACTCGTCGTGCACTTCAGCAACAACCACATGCGTAGCTTTTGGTCCCCAAATTTCGGATGCTTTAAAACTCAAAGTGTAAAGCGGTTTATAAGGCAGATGATGGTCCTGCGGATTAACAATAATCCCGTAAGACTTAATCACGGTACCAACATGACCCAGTGCATACGGTGGTGTTCTTGGATTAATAGTTGGCGTTGTTGGACTAGTTCTAACACGAACTAAATCACCAACTGCAAAGCGACCAATTTCTGCAGTCTCTTGCATTACAAAACACCGTCGAGTCCGTGTGCAACAGATGCAGCAGAGGCAGGAGTTTGTCCTGCAAGTGCAGTGCCAACAAGTGATTCAGGTGTAACAAGATTTGCAAGTTCTTCTTCACTTAAGTTTTCTGTTCCAGTTGGTCTTTGCGGAATTACCATCCATCTAACATCAGAAGTGGAATCATGAACTCGAATTTCAACACCATCTCGAAGTTTGAGATTGAAAGCTTCATCAAGCATTCCGCGTGCATCAGCAATTACACGTTCTTTGTAACCATCAGTGCGATACCACCAAGGCGGGTTTCCCAATAAATCATGTGGATAGCAAGAACACAAAGTACAAACCACAACATTGTGAACGGAGTCAGTGTTTTCCGCAATTCCGAGGATACCAAGTTTGCCCGGCGGGATATCCAATTCACGTACGGTTTCTCGGCCTTGGGTGATCAGGCGTTGTTTAAATTCTGGATCAACCCAGGCCCGAGCAACTATTCGTGCACCGTTTCGCCAACCTATGGACTTCAATGCATCGATTCGTTCATCGAATGCACCAGCTGCCACGTCGCCAGATTTAATTAGCGCTCGCTGAATTGTTGCCACTAAGAATTCACTTTCCAACATTGCTTGCTCGACAGACGAAATGCGCTCAAGTAGTGGAACTGGATAGATGCGCTTTGCTAAACGAAGTCTCTCGTCGTAGTCACCGCGCTCGAAACGAGTGTCTTCAATGGCGATAGAACCAGCACGAATCGGAATCTGTAGTGAAAGAATTCCAGTTACCAAAGAATTAAGACGTTCTTGTAAAGCTTTTATGCGGTCATCAAGATCTTCTGCGGGAATTGTTTGTTCAAGAACAGGGTTTTCTTTACCCGCTTGCAACAAGTTCGCGAAAGGTAAGTAACCACGTCGCACCATATAAAGAAGGCGAGCTTCTAGGCGCTTGCGTCGAAAGTATTCGAGATCAGAGACAATTGCTGCAACGTTTGCATCTGGATCTTGCAGGTGCATATGGCCAGGTGGATGTTCGTGTTCGTGTTCATGGTCGTGGTCGTGGTCTTCGTGGTTTCCAGACATGTACAACCTCAGTCCTAGGATTTACATTTATCTCTGACGCAGATTACCTTTTATAGAAGGAAAAGGCAAGGCGTAGGAAGTAAGTTAAATCTATTAATTTACTGATTGCTATATTTTACTAACTTTCAGTTACAAGATGTCATGACTTAACTATAATCATCCATATTTCTTGGGGGAAAAGATTTGCTAGCCAGTTGCAAATAGCAATCTAGTAGCCTCAGAGCCATGCCTGAGACTTTTGATTGCGTCATTTTGGGTGGTGGCCACAACGGTTTGACCAGTGCTGCCTATTTGGCAAAAGCAAATAAATCCGTTCTTGTTTTAGAAGCCCAACCTGAAGTTGGTGGAGCAGCAGTTTCTGCTAAACCATTTAAAGGTCTTGATGCCAATCTTTCTCGTTACTCCTATCTTGTTTCGTTATTGCCCCAACAAATCATTGATGACTTAGATCTCAAACTTAATTTGATTTCAAGAACAATAGGTTCCTACACCCCGGTAAACATTGATGGTGAAGATCTTGGCTTACTTGTTGAAAGATCTTGGGGAGAAAAAACAAAGCAATCCTTTAAATCTGTTACAGGCTCTGACAAAGATTTTGAGATTTGGAGTGACTTCTATACCCGTATTGAAAAAGCTGCTCAAGTTATTGCCCCAACAATGCTAGAACCATTAATAAGCCAATCTGAATTAAAAAAGAAAGTTATTGCTGCCACAGATCAAGAAACCTATGATTGGTTGTTTACTAAACCAATCACTCAAACTATTGAAGAATTATTTGAAAACGATTCGGTACGCGGAGTCGTATTAACTGATGCTTTAATAGGAACTTTCACAGACGGCCGAGATAACCAGTTACTGGGTAATAGATGTTTTCTTTACCATTTGATCGGTAATGGAAACGGGGAATGGAAAGTACCTGAAGGTGGCATGGGACAAGTTAGTAAAGCAATTGCCCAGAAAGCCCTAGATTTCGGAGCCCAGCTTAAAACAAACAGCACTGTTACAAAAGTAGTTTCGGATGGAAAAATAGCTAAAGTTACTTATCTTGATCAAAGTGGCACTGAAACTATAGTGGAAGCAAAATTTGTATTAAGCAATCTTGCTCCCAACATCTTGAAAGAACTTCTTGGAGAAGTTGCTGTTTCAAAAGTTGAAGGATGCCAAGTAAAGATAAATATGCTTCTTACTCGTTTACCCAAACTAAAATCTGGTGAGGATCCAAGTATTGCTTTCAGGGGAACTTTTCATGTTGATGAGTCACTCACCCAACTAGATGCCTCATATCGAGACGCTTCTGAAGGCCGAATGCCCACAATTTTACCTTCAGAAATTTATTGTCACACCTTAACTGATAATTCAATTCTTTCTCAAGAGTTACAAGAAAAGGGTTATCACACTATTACTTTGTTTGGTTTAAATACTCCAGCTTCCCTATTTGATTTAGATAATGAAAAAGCTAGAGAAAAAGTTCAACACCTCTACCTTCAAGGTTTAAATTCTTATTTCACTGAAAATATTGAAGATTGTTTGGCTAAAGATATTGATGGCAATTTATGTATTGAAGTTAAAACTCCCCTAGATATTGCTGAATCGGCTTTACTGCCTCGAGGAAATATCTTTCATAAAGAATTACAATGGCCCTTTGCCGAAAATGAAAAAGAAATCGGCACCTGGGGTGTGGAAACAGATATTGCCAATATTTTGATTTGTGGAGCAGGAGCCAAACGAGGTGGCGGAGTAAGTGGAATTCCAGGACGAAACGCTGCTAAAGCTGTTTTAATGACGGACTTTATTTAAAGCTTTTATTCTCCAATAGTTATTTGGCAGTAAAGTTAAGAATCAAAAGCCACAGAATGATTTTTTAAGTTTTCATCCAAGTACTGATTTTTTCCCAGAAATCTTCATTGTCACTGTGCTTATAACACTGCGCTACGTAATTTTTAAATCATCCAGCTTTCAGATGAGTTATATTCAGCTTTTGTGATCAATTTTTGATCAGCACCAACTGCAACAGTGTCTGGGGCCACGTTTTTTGTGATTACTGCATTTGCACCAACAATTGCATTTTTACCAACCGTTATATTGCCTAAAATTTTTGCACCTGCTCCAATTAACACACCGTCTTCAATGGTTGGATGTCTTTTGCCTTTACTAAATGTTCTTCCACCCAGTGTTACCCCGTGATAAAACATCACATCATCACCAATAACGGCTGTTTCGCCAATTACTACACCCATCCCGTGATCAATAAAGAATCGTCTACCAATTTGTGCACCTGGATGAATTTCAATACCGGTTAAGGAGCGGTTACGATTCGACATGATTCGTGCAACTAAATAAAGTTTTCTATTCCAAATCCAATGTGTGATTCTGTGTAACCACACTGCATGCAAACCTGGAGTTGCCAAAACTAATTCTAGTTTTGACCGTGGTGCAGGATCTCTTTTTAATGCGGCGTTAATGTCTTCCCTGAAACGAATCATTGTTCCATTAAGTCTTGATAAAGCACTGTGGACAAGTATCTTTCCCCAAATGATGGAATGATTACCACAATTATTTTTCCAGCAAATTCTGGTCTTTTAGCAATTTGTGCTGTTGCCCAAAGAGCAGCACCAGAAGAAATACCAGCTAGAATTCCTTCTTCAGCGCCTGCTCTTCTGGCATATTTAATAGCTTCATCATTAGGTGCATCTAAAACTTCATCATAAATTTTTGTATCCAAGATTTCTGGAACAAAGTTTGCACCAATTCCCTGTAAAGGGTGTCCAGCTGGAGTTCCACCATTAAGAATTGGCGAAGCAAGTGGTTCTACCGCAAATATTTTGACATCGGGATTTTTTTCTTTCAACACTTGGCCAATACCTGTGATGGTGCCACCTGTTCCAATACCTGCAACCACAGCGGCAACTTTGCCATCTGTGTCATTCCAAATTTCTACTGCAGTTGTTTTTCTGTGAATTTCTGGATTAGAAGGATTAGCAAACTGTCTAACTAAAACAGCACCTTCCTTGTTTCCGATTTCTTCAGCTTTTGCAACAGCACCTTTCATTCCTTCAGGACCTGGAGTTAGAACCAGTTCTGCACCGTAGGCCCTAATTAAAGTTCTACGTTCTTTGCTAACTGAATCTGGCATTGTCAAAATAACTTTGTAACCTCTTGCTGCACCAACCATGGCTAATGCCACACCAGTATTTCCAGACGTTGCTTCAACAATTGAGCCACCCGGTTTTAATTTCCCAGATTTTTCAGCATCATCAATCATGGCAATTCCAATTCGATCTTTCACAGTTGAAGAAGGGTTATAAAATTCTAATTTTGCATAAACAGTTGCTTCGGCACCATCTGTGATTTTGTTCAAACGAACTAATGGGGTATTGCCAACAACCTGAGTTATATTGTCATAAACTTTCATTCTTAACTCTCCTTATATATTCCTATTAAGAGTTTATTAGATGAATTATGAGTGCGCGACTCGGCTAAATCAATTGCAAAAACTTTGCAAGAACAAAAATTTGTCTTATTTTGACCACTCCTGACACCTGACTTAAATCAATACATCAGAATGAATATATGAATCATTTTTACTTGATTTCCAGTGTGATTGTTGTTTCTACAGGCATTGGGTTATTCCTAAAAAATACTAGAGGTAAATTAACCAGTAAATATTCAAAGAAAATGTTATTTAGTGAATTGGGGATAGAAATTGAACGAGGCACCCAAGCAACTATTTTGCAGTTTAAAACTGAATACTGTTCGATTTGTCCTGGTGTAAATAAACAAATAAAAGAGTTACTAAAAGATACTTCTGGAATAGCATTTCATGAGCTAGACGCTGTTGAATATTTAAGTTTAGCTAAAAAACTTCACGTCAAGAGTTCACCTACTATCATTTTCTTTGATCACGAAGGTCTAGAAGAGGGTCGTATCATTGGGGCACCCAAAAAAAATGAATTAACAAATACTCTCGAGAAAATCACTACGCTACAAAAGGTGCATAAATGATGCAAATAGATGTCAGAGGTCCTAGATTTGGGGCAACAATAACACTGGTTGTGCTCTTACTTGTAATCTATTTCGATAGCGCACCTTTGCTTGCCTTCCAAACTTTAGTTTGGGCGATAGGTACATTTGCCGGTCCACATAAAAGTCCTTATGGCTGGATATTTAAAAATTTAGTAAAACCTAGATTGAAAAATTCTGGCGAGTTAGAAAATGTTAAACCACCTCAATTTGCTCAATTGGTAGGATTCATTTTTGGAACAGTGGGTTTAATTGGTGTTGCAATAGGTAGCCCAACTCTATTTTTAATTGCAACAGCATTTGCACTTGCCGCTGCATTTTTGAATTCAGTGTTTAATTTTTGCCTGGGCTGTGAAATGTATTTGCTCTTTGTGAGAGCAAGATTGATTCGCTAAATATTTTTAGACCTACAATTGTTATTCCTGACAATTTTTAGCCCATATTGAGAAAATGAAGCGCTGCATGCAGATGGCAATTACTTTTTATTGATTTCGCATGGCAGACTTCTCTACGTGCATGAATTCACCCCTGAAGTTGAGGCATTAGCCCAAGAAATTTTGACTTATAGTCTTGAAAGACTAAAAACTGATCCTCCTCTTGATGGTGCTAGAAGTGCTGAAGATTTATACAGAGAAGTTGGCAATACCATCACAAAAAAAGGATTAGGTGGGAAAAAATCTTTAGAAGTTTTCACCGAAGTTTTAGCAAAAGCCTGTATCTCAACTGATCATCCGAGAAACTTAGCTTTTATTCCATCGGCTCCAACAGAATATTCGAATTTATTTGATTTAGTTGTAGGAGCAAGTTCACTTTATGGAGGATCTTGGCAAGAAGGCTCAGGTGCTGTCTTTGCAGAGAACCAGGCTTTGCGGTGGATTGCTGACTTAGCAAACTTGCCAAAATCTGCAGGTGGTGTTTTTGTTCAAGGTGGCACAATTGGAAATCTTTCCGCTTTAGTTGTTGCCAGAAAAGAAGCAAGAAAAAAATTTCCAAACATAACAAAATGGGCAATTGCATGTTCTGCTGAAGCACATTCATCTATCAAATCAGCTGCTGAAGTTATGGATGTTGATCTTTTATTAATTGAAACAGATGAGAACAGAAAACTTACCGGAACCAATGCTAAGGCAGAAATAACTAAATATCACAAAATAGCAAACCAAAGAGTTTTTGCACTGGTTGCTACCGCTGGAACAACAAATCTTGGAATTATTGACGAATTATTCTCCTTAGGAAAAGTTGCACAAGGGGAAAATATTTGGTTTCACGTTGACGGAGCTTATGGACTTGCTGCACTTTGTGCCCCTTCGGTGAGAGACAAATTTAATGGAGTTGAGTTAGCTGACTCTTTGATTGTTGACCCACACAAATGGTTATTTGCCCCATTTGATGCTTGTGCCCTTATTTATCGGAATCCAGAATTAGCTAAGGAGGCACATACGCAACATGCTTCATATTTAGAAACTTTGCACGATGATTCTTGGAATCCTTCAGATTATGCAATTAATTTAACTAGAAGAACCAGAGGTTTGCCATTCTGGTTTTCTCTATCTGCCCACGGCACAGATGCCTACACCGAAGCAATGGAGCAAACATTAACAGTTGCAAAAGATGCAGCTAAACTTGTAGCAAGTCACCCCAATTTGAAACTGCTTAGACAACCAGAGCTTTCCATCGTTGCGTTCGAAAGAGTTGGATGGCAGAAAAAAGATTACGATAAATGGAGTGAAGATTTATTAGGTAACCAAATAGGCTTTATCCCGCCTTCTTCAGATCAAGGCAAGCCCATATTAAGATTTGCGATTGTTAATCCTTGGACCAAGATTAAAGACATAGAAATCATTCTGGAAACACTTTAAGAGTATTTCAGGGTCATTTAAATTCATGCTCTAGCAAAGTATTCCTATTTTGATACTTAGTTTTCTCCACAATTTATAGGTGAGAGATATTTGTCACGCCCTCTAGTTAAATGTCCAATTTTATGAAATACTCAATCAACACAGAATTTCCCAAAGGAGAATTTTAAAATGGCTAAAGTTGGTTTTCTTGGACTAGGCGATATGGGACAAGTTTTAATCCCTCGCTTACTAGACGCAGGTCATGAAGTTATTGGTTGGAATAGATCTGCGGGAAAAGATAAAGAACTTGCAGCCAAAGGAATGAAAACCGCCAGCACACCTAAAGAAGTTGCGGCCCAATGTGAATTCATATTTTCGATCGTGACAGATGGCAAAGCAGTTAAGGACGTTGCTCTAGGTGAAGATGGCGTCATACAGTCCATTTCTGATGATTCAGTTTATTTAGATATGAGCACCATTTCTCCTGTAGTAAGTAGAGAAGTTTTTGCAACCTTTAAAGCAAAAGGTAAACAAATGTGTGATGCTCCAATATCTGGAAGCCCAGTAACAGTTGTGCAAGGAAAAGCATCCGTTATGGTTGGGGGCGAAAAAAATTCTTTTGAAAAAGCAAAAGATGTAATGCAGGCTTTCGGTGCCAAAGTTACCTACATTGGTCCAAGTGGCTTTGCTGTACAAACAAAATTATCAATCAACCTTCTCTTAATGGTTGAAGTAATTGCCTTCGGAGAAGCTGTTGCCTTAGCTGAAAAAGGTGGCGTAGATAGAAATGCTGTTGTTGAAGCAATTCTAAATAGTGTTGCCGCAAGCCCAGTGCTTAATTACCGTGGTCCATTTATTTTGGAAGGCCAGATGCCTGCAAAACCTTTAGCAGATGTCACCTTGCAACAAAAAGATATGACATTAGTTTTAGAACAATCAAGAGTATTAGGATCCCCTACCCCGCTAGCTTCAGCTGCTAATGAAATGATGAATGCTTGTCGAGGACTTGGAATAGATAAGCACGACTTTGTGGTAGCCCATCAAGCTTATATGAGATTGGCAGGAATTTAATATGTCACCAGATGAATTAGAAATAAAA
>CALBND010000159.1 GCA_937896305.1 uncultured Actinomycetes bacterium | reverse complement strand
AAATTATAATGTCTTGTGACAATTTAATTTCCTGCTATAAGTTTTTTTCTGGATCAGGGCGATTAGCTCAGTTGGTAGAGCATCTCGTTTACACCGAGAGGGTCGGGAGTTCGAGTCTCTCATCGCCCACCAACAATTCGGGGGTGTAGCTCAGTTGGTTAGAGCGCTGGCCTGTCACGCTAGAGGTCGCGAGTTCGAGTCTCGTCACTCCCGCCACACAAATGTGTTTTACGGTTAAATTTTTTTGAAGGGACTACTTGTTCTTGGAGTCTTCTATACTAATTCTTCTAACATTGGTTAAGATTTTGTCTTTAATGGCATTGTTAAAAGAAGAATCTAATTTTATAATTTTGCATGAATCAAAATTATTTTTTTGACATTTTTTTTTAAAACTATTTATCTCAATAGAGGAACTCTTAATTTCATCCGATAAAAATTTAACTTGAATTTTTATACTTTCGTTTTCTGTACCGTTAGAGCTATACCAGTCAGTGACAACTATGCCTCCCGAGTAACTAGCGTTAGTCAACGGAACAAAATCTAGAGATTTTAAAGTGGCTCTCCATAAAACGTTAGAGGTTGCAAAATCATAAGTTGTTCCCTTTCCCTTTCCAGATCCAAATATTCCGCTCCCAGAGTCTGATTCCTTGATTCTTTCAAAAACATTGGGGTTGGTTGGCTTTTTTTTAATGATTGCCTCTTCAGTAGCTTTTTTATCTGACGAACAGGAGATAAGAAGCAGTGACAATGCTATTAAAACAGTTGATTTTATTGATTTTTTTACGGTGTTGTATTTAAGCAACATTTTTTTTAATTCTTTATTAATTCAGTCAATTTATTAAAAATTCAAAATTGATTGATGTATACCTGTCTTTGTTAATTTTGCAAACTCTAACGAAAGGATTAAAATGCAAAAAAATAAACTACTATTAACAAGCGCACTAGTAGGAGCAGCAATGTTCTCTACAGCGTCTGTTAACGCGGAAATGAAAGTAAGCGGTTATGCTGAGTACACTCATGTAATACAATCTTCTGATTTGACAGCTAATGTTAAACCAGGCACCCAAAAAATTGCACAAGGTGTTGAAACGGATTTGATTTTCTCAAATACGCTAGATCTTGGTAACGGCATGAAAGCTGCAATTACTGCTAACATCACTAACGAAGCAACTAGTACTGCCAACACGGGCGGTATGGCTCTAGATGGTATGAAATTAGACATCGATACTGGTAAAGGTTTTAATTTCGTGATGGCTTCATCAGGAAATGGCCCTGCAGATATCGGAGAAGTTACTCCTACTGTATTAGACATCGCTGTTGACACTGGTATCACTGGCTCTGCTGATGCTAATAACTTTGACTTAGGTAACACTAACTCAATCGGTATCAACGTTGGTGGATTTGCTGTTGCTTACACTCCTAACTTCGCTAATGGTGGTGATGGTGCTTCATCTTCATTCGCTGGAAGCACTGCTGGAACTCAAAATTCAGCATATGACATTGCTTACGCTGGATCATTCAATGGTGTTGGATTCAAAGCTGGCTTGCATAAAGCAGAAGCTTCTTTAGCTGCTGACCAAGGACAAGAGTCTCATTCATACGGTGTTAACTATTCAGTTGCTGGAATTACAGCAGGTGCACAGTACACTCAGAATGAAGCTTTTTTAGCTGGTGCTGGAACTCAGGTTAAAATTGAACAAACAACTATTGGTGCTACTTACAAAGCAGATGACCAAATAACTGTTGGTTTGACTAGATCTAAGGACAAATCTAATGCAGCGTCTTCAACTGACCAAACTGCTACTTCATTTCAAATTGGTTACGCTTTAGGACCAATTGGTGTTGCACTTGCTTACACTAATGTTGATAACCTCGCCTACACTACTGGTAGAGACGGTTCAGCTACTACTCTTAAAGTTGCAACAAAGTTCTAATTTAGAATTTTTCAACTTGAAAAAAGGGCCTGAATTTATTCAGGCCTTTTTTTTTATGTGATTAGAAATTGCCAATGTTGCGCTACAGGCATTGGACACATTAAGACTGTTAATTTTATTGTCGTTTTTAATTTTTATCAAATAATCGCAATTATTTTTTATCATATGCTTTAATCCTTTTTCTTCGGATCCAAATAC
>CALBND010000158.1 GCA_937896305.1 uncultured Actinomycetes bacterium | reverse complement strand
GATTACTTTGATCAATATTTCTTTTAGCAAATCCTTGTTTGAAAACCCCACCCAGCTCTGGCAGGTGATCTTTCCATTTGTTGATTTTTAGATATTTTCGATACCATTTCCCATCTTTTTCAAAGTCATTTAATTTGGTCAAAAAAGTATCATTTGCCAATCGCTGTGCGGGAATCAAATTAACAAGGTAGCCAATTACAAAAAACCAGACCACCCAAGTTGAGATATTTAAAAGAAGAAATTTTAGATCTTGATTCATTTTAAACCTGCTTTAGCATCCAAAATACGGTCTTTCCAAATAACTTGGCCTCGCCAAGTTTTGGTTACTGAGTAAAAGAAAACTAACAAAAAATAGAGAATCATAAAGGGGTAAAAAATAAGATAAATATTAAAATTACCCAGTTTCCTAATAAACCACCACAATTGCAAACCAAAGCCAATAGTTAAACAATATTGATACAAAGAAGGAGCATTATAAGTAAAACCCCAGGCTAAAAACGCAAACGGTAGTTCCCAGGCCGCAGCTACTAATCCGCTAAACCACGTGAATAAAAGTAGCCAACGAATTTTTGATACGCCAGCTGAGCCTGCTGCCATATTTTTAGTAAAACCTTGAGTTAAAGATTTTATTCCTGCTGGATACATTTGAAAACTAATATCTTTGCCACCCAAGTAGGTATTTACTGGCAGATTATTTTTAATAAACAAAAGCCCAAGAGCTCGATCTTCTAGTAATTGATTAGAAACCTTTTCTAATCCACCAACTTTTTCTAGATCTGTTCGATACATCATCATGGCTGGGCCAAAGGCTAAACCGTTTCTTTCCCCTAAACGAGCACCAATGGCACCTATTAAATTGAAGATGGCAGCAAATCTTTCATATAACTTTTCCATTTGGTGAAAAGGCTGAACCGAAATTAAGCCCCCATTTTTTTCAAGACAAGCAATTAGTTTGCCAATTAAATCAGGAGTTGGGTTGGTATCGGCATCTAGAAACAAAATTATTTCAGATTTAGTGTTTAATACCCCTTGTTGAAGGGCATTGCTTTTCCCAGTCCAACCAGCAGAAAGAGTATTTAATTTCAAAACTTTCACCCCAAGTTTTGTTGCAATTTCATTTGTTTGATCTGTGGAGTTGTCGTCAACTACGAGTAATTCGTCTATGAATTGAGTATTTTGTTGCAGGGCAGTAAGTACTGTGGTGAGATTTTTTGCTTCATTTCGAGCTGGAATTATCACAGCAACTTTTTTATGAGCCATATCTTTTGGCAGGCTCCGCAATTTAGGTTGGATAAACCAACCCAATACCCACCTTAAAAGGAGAGTGAATCCATAAATTTCCATGTTAATGCGAGTATTTCAGGACTTTGTTGGTCTAGATTTATCAGTGTCATGTGGATCACTGAACTTCGTCGAAGACTTAATGAACAATTTGGTCAGGAATATGCGCCTTCCTGGGCTAAGGATCATGTCTTGCCAGAATTGGGGGGCGTAAGTGTTGATGATGCACTCAAGCTTGGATTTGATGCCCAAACCATTTGGAAAGCTGTGGTCGATAACCAGAATCTAGGACCCCAAGCGCGTTAAACGGCGTGTCTGATAGAGTTCGAACACCTGTTCGAGTAATGTCCTCAGATAAGAGATGTCCCCAGCCTCTAACCAGGTCCCGGACAAATGTCAGTGCTAAGGCCTAACTTGGACTTAAACACAGACAACTAGGACCAAAAGAAAGGGTCAAAAATGGCAACAACAGCAAATGATAAAGATAAAGCCTTAGAAGCCGCTTTATCGCAAATAGATCGTCAATTCGGTCGCGGATCTGTAATGCGCTTAGGTGCAGAAGACAGACCACCAGCAGAAGTCATCCCAACAGGATCTATTGCCCTTGATATTGCTTTAGGTATTGGAGGATTGCCAAGAGGTCGCGTTGTAGAAATTTATGGACCAGAATCCGGTGGTAAAACCACCCTGGCTCTACATGCAATTGCTAGTGCTCAAAGAGCTGGAGGCATAGCAGCATTTATTGATGCTGAACATGCACTTGATCCAGATTATGCCCAAAAACTTGGTGTCGATATTGATGCATTGCTCGTAAGCCAACCAGATACTGGTGAACAAGCATTGGAAATTGCAGACATGTTAGTTAGATCGGGTGCACTGACTGTCCTTGTGATCGACTCTGTGGCAGCACTTGTACCTAGAGCTGAAATTGAAGGCGAAATGGGTGATAGTCACATGGGGCTACAAGCTCGATTGATGAGCCAGGCTTTACGAAAAATGACTAGCGCACTTGCCCAATCAAACACCACCGCAATTTTCATTAACCAGTTGCGTGAAAAAATTGGTGTGATGTTTGGTTCTCCAGAAACAACAACTGGTGGTAAAGCGTTGAAGTTTTATTCTTCAATTCGATTAGATGTTCGACGCATTGAAACCTTGAAAGACGGTACCGATGCAGTAGGTAACAGAACACGAGTCAAAGTTGTGAAAAACAAGATGGCTCCTCCTTTCAAACAAGCAGAATTCGACATCATTTTCGGTGAAGGAATTTCTCGTGAGGGAAGCTTGATTGATATGGGTGTGGAACATGAAATTGTTAAGAAGAGTGGTTCTTGGTTTACCTACGACGGTGATCAATTAGGTCAAGGTAAAGAAAACGCTAGAACATTCTTAAGAGATAACCCAGATTTGGCTAACGAAATTGAACGCCGAATCAAGGAAATTTTCGCTCTTGTTGAATCAACTGAGGAAGTTGAAGCTGACGTAGTACCAATTGCTGCAGCTGAATAACAAATGGGTGAAGTAGTAAATCTAGATCAAGTCGGCGCCGCCTCAAAACGGCGCCGCACAAAAAATTTAAATACCATTGATGCAACTATCACAACTTTAAGTATTCCTGAAGAAAATATTAGCGCACTGGAAGCTGAAGATGTTGCCAAACAAGTTTTACTGCGCAGACTCTCAAACGCACCTCGCACACGTAAAGAATTAGCAAAAGATTTAAAAGACAAAAATGTTACTGAAGAAGTTGCAAGCAGTGCCCTTGATCGATTCGAAGAAATAGGTTTGATCGATGATGCAGCCCTTGCTCAAAATTATGTAGCAAGCCATCATGAAAGAAAAGGTTTAGGAAGAAATGCTCTTCGTCAACAACTTCGTGCCAAAGGAGTTTCTGATGATGTGGCCTTGGCGGCAGTATCTCAAATTAGTGAAGATCAAGAATTTCAAGCAGCCTTAGTTATTGCTTGTAAAAAAATTAGATCTCTGCAAAGAGATGAACCATCAAGCCAGTTGCGAAAAATCGTAGGAGTGCTGGCACGAAAAGGCTATTCCTCAAATCTAGCTTTCCGGGTGGCAAAGGAAGTTATTGCTGAAATGCCTGATGGTTTACCAGTCGAAATTTAAAAATATTTTCTGCTAAATTAATATCATGAAAATTGTTGATAATTATTACACAGCCCTAGATTGTGATCAGCCTGTTGCACTTGCCAAATTTTATGCCGCCCTCACAGGTTTAAGTGTTGAGGATTTAGGAGAACAAAGAGAAGAAGAAGTTTCTTGGATTGAATTAAAAGATGATCAGGATAAAACCAGATTAGCTTTTCAAAAAATAGATAATTATCTTGCGCCCACATGGCCAACAGGTCCTTTGCCTCAACAAGCTCATTTGGATTTAGCTGTTAAAGATTTATTAAAAGCTGAACAAGAAATAATAAAATTAGGTGCCATTAAGGCACAATTTCAACCCGGATCACCAAAAGTTGACCCATATTCAACTGAATTCATAGTTTATCTAGATCCTGCAGGTCATCCTTTTTGCTTAATTCATAGACCTTAAAAATTTCAATTTTTACTCCAAAATAACTGGGGTGAAGAAAATAAGTCAACTGGTGATGAGATTAGATTATGTTAAATGAATAAAGATTTCAGTTTTCAAATTGATAAACAACTTCAGCCCCATTCCACAAACGCTAAGCCTTTGGGTCGTGCTGGAGTAATCAAGACTCCACATGGACTAATTCAAACACCAGCATTTATTCCTGTAGGCACTAAAGCAACAGTAAAATCCGTTTTGCCAGAAAGTATTAAAGATTTAAAAGCCCAAGCAATTCTGTCAAATGCGTACCATCTGTATTTACAACCCGGCTCAGAAACAATTGATGAGGCAGGTGGGTTATCGAAATTTATGAATTGGCCAGGCCCAACTTTTACTGACAGTGGCGGTTTTCAGGTGCTTTCTCTTGGTGTTGGTTTCAAGAAAGTTATTGCCATGGATGAAAATACGTATCAATCAGATGAAGTCATGGCAAGTGATAAAGATCGATTAGCACACGTTGATGATGAAGGAGTTACTTTCAAATCTCATCTTGATGGATCAATGCATCGATTCACTCCAGAAGTATCAATGCAAGTGCAACATCAAATCGGAGCCGACATAATTTTTGCTTTCGATGAATGCACAACACTCATGAACACAAGAAATTATCAAGAAAAATCTTTAGATAGAACCTTTTCATGGGCGAAAAGATGTATTTCAGAGCATGAAGCATTAACTATTAAGAGATCAAATAAGCCTTATCAAGCACTATTTGGAGTCATACAAGGTGCACAGTATGAAGATTTGCGCAGAAAAGCTTCTAAAGATTTAGTAACCCTAGATTTTGATGGCTTTGGAATCGGGGGAGCCTTAGATAAAAATCAACTCGGCACAATCGTTGGTTGGGTTAATGAAGAGTTACCGGTTAATAAACCCAAGCATTTATTAGGAATTGGAGAACCCGATGACTTATTTATCGGAGTTGAAAATGGTGCTGACACTTTCGATTGTGTAGCTGCATCAAGGGTGGCGCGAAATAGTGCCGCTTATGGTCAAAATGGCAGATTTAACATTTCTGTTAGTGCATACCGAAAAGATTTCTCCCCAATTGATGATCAATGTTCTTGCTACACCTGTCAAAATTACACAAAAGCCTACCTAAACCATTTAATCAGGGCAAAAGAAATGTTAGCTGCAACATTATTAACAATTCATAACGAGCATTTTATAGTTTCATTAGTTGCTAAAATGAGGCAATGCATTATTGATGGGGACTTCTTTGAATTCAAAACTGAATTCTTAGGGAAATACTATGCAAAAACTATTTAAGTTGATATGAAAGCTCGTGTGCTTTGACAACTTTTATGACTCGATAAGTAATAGGCAGTAGCACAACTTCCAACAAAGTTTTATATGCATATCCCACTAAAACATAATTCCAAAATGACCATCCAGTGATAATGCCGTAAAAAGCCACAGTGCAAAAAATTAGTGTGTCAGCAAATTCTCCCACCACAGTTGAACCTATTAATCTGATCCAAAGTTTTTTCTCTTTTGTTACTTCCTTGATTTTGACTAAAACATAGGAATTAAGTAATTGACCAATCAGAAAACCACAAACACTTGCCAACACAATTCTTGGCACAAATCCTAAAATATTTTCAAAAGAGCTTTGATTAGACCAGTCTGCTGCAGCAGGAGATATTTGTACGAGATAAAAAGTAATTGAGGCAAGAATTGCTAGGGCAAAGCCCATATAAATAGTTCTGCGAGCTGCTTTGAAGCCATAAACCTCGCTTAAAACATCTCCCACTATGTAAACCAAGGGAAAGAGAAATGCGCCACCATCGGTGATGATGGGACCAAATTCGATAAGTTTTACAGCCCCAATATTGGAGATCAGCAATAAGCCGCAAAAAATTGCCATGAGATAGGGGTATAAACCCTTGAATTCTTGGGCAAAAGCAACATTTGTTTGATTACTTTTTGTATCACTCACAATTGATAATCTAACCACCTCCTACCCTTGTATATATATGACACCTCGTACCTATTTTGTTAGAACATTTGGCTGCCAAATGAATCAACATGATTCACAACGCCTTGCAGGTTTAATGGAAGATTCAGGTTTAGTTGCAATTGATAGCGAAGATGCAGATGTAGTTATTTATAATACTTGCGCTGTTAGGGAAAACGCAGATAACAAACTTTATGGAAATCTGGGAATGCTTTATCAGAAAAAAGAATTAAACCCAGACATGCAAATAGCTGTTTGTGGATGTCTTGCTCAAAAAGATAAAGAAATAATTCAAAAAAAAGCACCTTGGGTTGATGTTGTAATAGGTACCCACAATTTTGCATCCTTACCAGTTTTACTTGAAAGAGCACGAGTTAACAAAGAGGCTCAATTAGAAATTCTTGAATCTTTAGAGACTTTTCCTTCAAATCTTCCAACCAAAAGAGACGCAATTCATTCAGCATTAGTTGCAATTAGTGTGGGCTGCAATAACACTTGTACTTTTTGTATTGTGCCAACTTTAAGAGGTAAAGAAAAAGACCGAAGAGCAGGTGAGATTCTTGATGAGATTAGAACTTTGGTCTCGCAAGGTGTGTCAGAAATAATGTTACTTGGGCAAAATGTTAATTCTTACGGCATTGAATTTGGAGACAAATATGCTTTTGGAAAACTCTTAAGGGCATGTGGTGAAATTTCAGGGTTAGACAGAGTTCGCTTTATTTCCCCTCATCCCAAAGATTTTACAGACGATGTGATTGAGGCAATGGCGGAAACAGCAAACGTAATGCCACATCTGCACATGCCTTTGCAATCTGGCAGTGATTCAGTATTAGCAAACATGAAACGCTCCTACCGTCGAAATAAATACTTAGGAATTTTAGAAAGAGTGCGTGAAAGAATTCCACATGCAGCAATCACTACAGATATCATTGTAGGTTTTCCTGGTGAAAGTGAAGAAGATTTTCAAAACACAATTGATCTAGTTAAAGAAGCAAGATTTGCTACTTCATTTACCTACAAGTATTCCAAAAGACCAGGAACTCCAGCAGCTGAAATGGCTGATCAAATAGATCCAAAAGTTGTTAGTCAAAGATATGACAGATTAATTGAAGTTGTCGATCAAGTAGCTTTAGAAGAAAATCAAAAACAAATAGGTCAAATAGTAGAGGTTTTAGTTAACAACATTGAAGGTAAAAAAGATGAAATGCGAGTCAAAATGTCTGGTCGAGCAAAAGATAATCGACTAGTTCATTTTACAATTCCAGAAAATGAAACAGTTAGACCTGGAGATCTTATCGATGTTGAAATTACTTACGCTGCCCCTTTTCATTTAATTTCTGAAAAGCCAGGTTTTAATTTAAGAAAAACTAGAGCTGGAGATATCTGGGAAACGCAAAAAAATGAAACGACAAATAACCAAGTTAATCTAGGGATACCAACATTGGTCAGGTCATAGACTTTTGAAAGTCATAGCAATTGTAGGACCAACCGCAGTTGGAAAAACTTCCCTTTCACTCAAACTTGCAAAAGAGATAAACGCCGAAATCATAAATGTTGATGCCATGCAACTTTACAAAGGAATGGATATTGGCACAGCTAAATTAAATTTAGAAGATCGAGAAAATATCACTCATCATCTAATTGATATTTTAGATCCAAGTCAAGAATCAAATGTTTCTGATTTTCAACAAATTGCCAGAAGTACTATTGATACTTTGCTTGAAAAAAATACGCGCCCTCTTTTAGTTGGAGGAAGTGGCCTGTATGTGAACTCTGTTTTAGAAAATCTAGAATTTCCTGGCACTGATCAAGATTTGCGAGAAAGACTAGAAGATGAACTAGAACAAATAGGAATTGTTGAGATGTTTGCCAAGCTTAAGCAAATTGATCCTGAAGCT
>CALBND010000157.1 GCA_937896305.1 uncultured Actinomycetes bacterium | reverse complement strand
GACAACCATGATTCGGTAGCCAAAGAAGCTTTGGTGATACCCATAAGTTCTGGACGACCAGATCCTGGTTTGCCATTCTTTTCTTGCACAACTCTTCTGTTTTCTGTTTCGAAAGCAACTCGATCTACAAGTTCTCCTGGTAGCAAGTTGGCATCCCCTGATTCGATAATTGTGACACGGCGAAGCATTTGTCTAACAATTACTTCGATGTGCTTATCGTGGATGCTTACACCTTGAGAACGGTAAACTTCTTGCACTGCGTTTACCAAATGTATTTGTACTTCTCTTGGTCCAAGGACTCGTAGTACTTGTTTTGGATCAACAGCACCAACCACAAGTTGATCTCCAACATTGATAGCTTGGCCATCTTCCACCATTAAACGAGTACGTTTTGAAACAGGATAGGCAACTTCTTCTGCTCCATCATCTGGAATGACCACAATTTTTCTGGTCTTATCTGTTTCTTCAATTCTGATGCGACCTGAAACTTCACTGATAGGTGCAACACCTTTAGGAGTGCGTGCTTCAAATAATTCAACAACACGTGGCAAACCGTGTGTGATATCTGCACCAGCTACACCACCTGTGTGGAAAGTACGCATTGTTAACTGGGTTCCTGGTTCACCAATTGATTGTGCAGCAATAATTCCTACTGCCTCACCAACATCAACAAGTTTTCCTGAAGCCATTGAGCGTCCGTAACATTTAGCACAAGTACCTAACTTACTTTCGCAAGTTAGGATGGAACGTACTCTGATTTCGGTTACGCCATCTTCAATTAATTCTTTAATTAAACTCATTGAAAGTTCATCGTCACGATGAGCTAGTGTTTCTTGGTTTAATTTAACTTCATCAGCCAAAACTCTTGAAGCAACTGAAGTGTCAACAAATTCAATTTCGCGAACTACTTTGTCTGTGCCAACTTCACCAATGAGAACTTTTAGTCCACGATCTGTTCCGCAATCTTCTTCACGAATGATTACATCTTGAGCAACGTCAACTAATCTTCTGGTTAAGTAGCCTGAGTCGGCAGTTCTAAGGGCAGTGTCAGCCAAACCTTTACGAGCACCGTGTGTAGAAATGAAGTATTCCAACACTGAAAGTCCTTCACGGAAGTTTGACTTAATTGGGCGAGGAATAATTTCACCTTTTGGATTTGATACCAAACCACGCATACCTGCCAATTGACGGATTTGCATCATGTTGCCTCGAGCACCAGAGTGCGCCATCATCCAAACAGGGTTTGAAATAGGGAAATTCTTTTCCATTGCTTCAGCAATTTCTGCTGTTACTTTGGTCCAGATATCAATTAATTCTTGACGACGTTCCCCATCTGAAATCATGCCGCGTTCAAAGTTCTTTTGAACTTTTGCTGCTACATCTTCAGCTTTCTTTAACAAAGCGTCTTTTGAAGGTGGTTCTAATACGTCATCAATAGAAATTGTCACACCTGAACGAGTAGCCCATCTGAAACCTAGTTCTTTCAAAAGATCAAGAATTTGTGCAACTTGAATCTTTGGATACTTTTCAGTTAGGTCTGTAACAATGGCGCCTAAGCGTTTTTTGTCAACCACAGAGTTAATAAATGGGTAGTTATCAGGTAAAGCTTCGTTGAATAATGAACGGCCCAAAGTTGTTTTTAGAGTTAATGTTTTACCAAATGACCAACCTTTTGGTGTGGCATGTAGGTGTGGAGGATAAACATTTCTTAAACGAATTGTGATTTCTGCTTGCAAATCTAGTTCATGGCGATCATAAGCCATAATTGCTTCTGCTATAGATGAGAAAACTCGTCCTTCGCCTTGAGCACCTTCTGTTTGAAGTGTTAGGTAGTAAATTCCCAAAACCATATCTTGAGTTGGTGTGGTAATTGGTTTACCTGATGCTGGAGACAAAATGTTGTTTGAAGACAACATCAAGATACGAGCTTCTGCTTGTGCTTCTGAAGAAAGTGGTACGTGTACCGCCATCTGATCACCGTCGAAGTCAGCATTAAATGCTGTACAAACCAAAGGATGAATCTGGATTGCTTTACCTTCAATTAATAGTGGTTCGAAAGCTTGAATACCTAAACGATGCAGGGTTGGTGCACGGTTAAGCATTACTGGATGTTCAGTAATAACTTCTTCCAACACATCCCACACAACTGCACGGGAGCGTTCCACCATTCTCTTGGCAGATTTAATATTTTGAGCATGATTTAAATCAACTAGTCTTTTCATCACAAATGGTTTGAAAAGTTCTAATGCCATTTGTTTTGGCAAACCGCATTGATGAAGTTTTAATTGTGGACCAACCACAATTACAGAACGACCTGAATAATCAACACGTTTTCCAAGCAAGTTTTGACGGAAACGACCTTGTTTACCTTTCAACATGTCTGAAAGTGATTTCAACGGACGATTTCCCGGCCCAGTTACTGGACGACCACGACGACCGTTATCAAATAGGGCATCAACGGCTTCTTGTAACATTCTTCGTTCGTTATTTACGATGATTTCTGGTGCCCCAAGATCTAATAATCTTTTCAGACGATTATTTCTATTAATAACACGACGATATAAATCGTTTAGATCTGAAGTTGCAAATCTTCCACCATCTAGTTGGACCATAGGGCGAAGATCAGGTGGAATAACTGGAACTGCATCCAAGACCATAGAGGCTGGAGAGTTTGTAGTCGCATCAAAAGCATTAATAACTTTTAATCTTTTTAGCGCACGGGTTTTCTTTTGACCTTTGCCAGTATTAATAACTTCTCTTAAAATTACTGCTTCGGCCACAAGGTCAAATGTTTCTAAACGACGTTTGATAGCTGCAGCGCCCATGCCACCTGTGAAATAGCGACCATATCTATCGCGCATTTCGCGGTAAAGCATTTCGTCGCCTTCAAGGTCTTGTACTTTAAGATTTCGAAAACGATCAAATACTGCTACTAAGCGATCGACTTCTGCGTCAGTTTTTCTGCGCATTGAATTCATTTCACGCTCAGCACTTTCTTTTACTTTACGTTTTTGATCAGATTTAGCGCCATCTTTTTCAAGAACTTTTAAATCTTCTTCTAATTTTTTA
>CALBND010000156.1 GCA_937896305.1 uncultured Actinomycetes bacterium | reverse complement strand
ATATCGGTTATTGGATAGCCAAAGAATTTGCAGGCAAAGGATTAACTCCCTTAGCAGTTGCGATGGCCATTGACTATTGCTTCGATGAATTGCAACTTCACCGCATCGAAATAGCTATTAGACCAGAAAATGTTAAATCTTTACGAGTAGTTGAGAAGTTAGGTTTAAGAAGTGAGGGACTTAGACCCAGTTTTTTGCACATAAATGGAGAATGGAGAGACCATTTAATTTTTGCTATGGTGCGATCTGAACATACTCATTCATTAGTTTCAGAACTTGAAAAATAATTATTAAACTTTGACACACCTTTAAACTCAAAAAAAAGGATAGAGAAAAACTCTAAACTATTTCCATGGGTTCGGGGTTTCTACTTGCTATTGTCTTATGCCTTTGGGGCATGGTCCTTTATCCAACTATTGCCAGCAAAAGAGTCGATTCTAATGAATCAAAATCCATAGCCAGATTCAATCAAACTTTGAAATCAATCAGTGATTTAACTCCAACCAAAGAAAGAGTATTGATTGACAACAAAATAAAAGCTGCACGTAGAAGAAGAAATGTTACCTATATTCTTTTCACTTTAAATATCGGAGTCATAATTTCTTCTTATCTAAATTACGTTCCACAATTTGTGACTTTTGTTCCGCTAGGTATTTTGTTGACATGGTTTTTGGTAGCTTTTATTGCAGCGCAAAGTCAATTGCAAAATAAAGAAGTTGTGATGAAGAAGAAACCTATTCCAAAAAATTATATTATTTATAAAAATCCTTCAGAAAAAACTTATTTGAAAACAGATCCTGAACGCGATTTGATAATGGATGAAAGACCAATTGAAAGAATTGAGGAAGAAAGACCTAAACCCAAAGTTGTTGAATTTGAAGAAGAAACCAAAAGAGCCCAAGGCGCCTAAATTTTTTCTAAAAATTAAATCCAATTGTTAAACCACATTCTCATTAACCATTGATCTTTAGGCAATGAGACCGCGGTCCATATCGGATAAAAATATACCGATAACACAATAATTGCGATTAAAAATACAGTAATCAAGAATAGATACACTTTTCTACTTGTTTCATTATCTTTATATTTACGATAAATAATTTGAGCCAGATAAGCAATAGCAATGACTATAAATGGTAAGTAAACAATGGAATAGAAATAAAACATTGTTCTTTCAGGAAATAACAACCAAGGAGCCCATCCAGCTAGGAATAGAAAAACAACTGTTCCACTTCGCCAGTTTTTGTTAACTAGAAAAGATACAAATAAAATAATTAAGGCAATAACCCCACTCCACCAAATAAGAGGATTTCCAATGGCTAAAGTTTCCATCGCACAATTATCTGTGACACAATTTGGCAAATTTTCTTCATAGAAAAAAGAAGTCGGGCGAAGAAGTATTGGCCAACCAAGGGCATAAGCCTGATAGGCGTGTGTAGTGGTTAAATTAATATGAAAATTCCATATTTGTTCGTGGTAGCTCAATAATGATTTCAAAGTATTAAATAAACCAGTTTCATTAGCATTTCTGCCCCAACCATCACTAGTTCTAATCCAACCGGTCCAAGATGCAAGATAAACGAAAAAAGCTGGAACTATTAATTGCAATCCTGCCCACCAAGAATCAACTGCCAAGACAGCTAAGAATGGACGTCTAGCTTTTCTTAGTTTTCTAAAAG
Source organism: uncultured Actinomycetes bacterium (assembly GCA_937896305.1). Classification (GTDB taxonomy): domain Bacteria; phylum Actinomycetota; class Actinomycetes; order S36-B12; family UBA5976; genus ATZT02. The sequence continues at coordinate 5,684 of CALBND010000156.1, read as the reverse complement.
AATATTTCCAAATTAAAGTTAAAAGGCCAAAGATTGCTAAATACCAAAGTGCTGACCATTTAGTAGCAATTGCTGCACCTATGAAAATACCTGCCACAAATCTCCAAGGATGCCAAGTTAAATGACCACCAAAAAGAGAGTTTGGTTTTGGTTTTCGAGAAATTCTTTTTCTAACATAATCTCGATCAAGTAATAATGCCCAAAGACTTATCATCATAAAAGTTGTCATGATGCCATCGAGTAGGGCTGTTCTACTCATCACAATTGCTAAACCATCAATTGCTATTAATAAACCAGCAAGGCAACCAAACCAAATTGAACGAGTAAACCTAATTGCAACTCTGGTGGTAACTAAAACTAAAAGTGTGCCCATTACTGCAACGCCAACTCGCCAACCAAAAGAATTTAAACCATAAAAATGTTCACCTAATGCAATTACCCATTTGCCCATCGGTGGGTGTGCGATAAAAGATCCAGGTGTTTGAAAAAGATCTAGTCTTCCTTGTAATAACAAGGTGTCAGCATTTTCAACAGCTTCACGTTCAAAACCATTTGTTAATAGTGCATAAGCATCTTTAACGTAATATGTTTCATCAAAAACAACTGCGTTAGGAAAATTTAATCTTGGCCATCTAAGTATTGCCCCAATTGCAGTAACAACAAAAGTCATAATCCAAGACAACAAGTGTTGAGTTGGCATCAAATCCACTAACTCATTGGTGTCCGATTTGACGCGAGTTCTTTTTTCACGCGTTTTCGCAATGTGTGCCACGGCTGAAAGATTACGGCCAACTCGTTGCTGAAAGGATGAAGGATATGAGTGGCGGGCAATTAATTTTGGCGGCAACGCCTTTAGGCAACGTTTTGGATGCATCCGAGCGCTTAAAACAAACATTATGCTCAGCAGATTTGATAGCTGCCGAAGACACCAGAAGAGCCAAAAGACTTTTTTCTGACCTGTGCCTGGAAGTAGCAGCCCCCATAATTTCATTGTTTGAAGATAACGAAGAGAAGAAAATACCTGACTTAATTGCCAAGTTAAAAGAAGGACAAAGAATTGTTGTCATCAGTGATGCTGGCACACCAGGAGTAAGTGATCCGGGCTACAAATTAGTGAACAAAGCAATTGAAGAAAATATTGACATCACAATAATTCCAGGGCCAAGTGCTGTTATTTCAGCTTTAGTTTTATCAGGTTTACCAACAGATCGTTTTAGCTTTGAAGGATTTATTGCTAGAAAAGGAAAAGAAAGAACAGAAATATTAGAAAACTTAAACACAGACTCTAAAACAATGGTTTTATTTGAATCACCTAGAAGAACTTTACAAACCTTAGAAGATATTCAAGCAATTGTGGGGGATGAAAGATCTGGTGCAGTGGTTAGAGAAATCTCTAAAACGTATGAAGAAGTAATTCGGGGAACTTTAAGTCAATTAGTGGCCTGGGCTAAGAGTAAGGAAGTTTTAGGTGAAATCACCTTAGTAATTGGCGGAAGTACTAAAGCAAGTAAAAATGAAGTCGATGATGTGGCAATTTCTCAAGTCAAGCAATTAGTTGATAAAGGTATGAGTTTTAAAGACGCCGTGCAAGAAATTGCTACTAAACAGGGATTGTCTAGGCGCGAGCTTTATCAAGCATCTCTAGGATTAGACGCATGAGTAAGGATAAAAATACTTTCTATCTAACTACACCTATTTATTATGTGAATGATGCTCCTCATATTGGTCACGCCTACACCACAACAGCTGGAGATGTTTTAACTCGCTGGCATCGCCAAAAGGGTGAAAATGTTTGGTTTCTTACCGGTACAGATGAACATGGCACCAAAGTGCAACGAACAGCAGAAGCAAACAATGTAGAACCAAAAGTTTGGGCAGATAAATTAGTTAAAGAAGCCTGGCTCCCAGTTTTAAAAACCATAAATGCTGCAAACGATGACTTTATTCGCACCACCGAACAAAGACACACTAAAGGAGTACAAGCTTTTTGGGAATTAGTTAAAAAAAATGGTGCAGTTTATGAAGGAAGCTATGAAGGTCCATATTGTGTGGGCTGCGAAGAATTTAAACTACCTGGCGATTTAATCAAAGAAGACGGACAAGAGCTTTGTCCAATACATTCCAAACCTGTTGAAATGTTAAGTGAAAAGAACTGGTTTTTTAAATTAAAAAACTATCAACAACCTTTAATTGATCATTACACAAAAAACCCTGAAGCAATCCAACCTCCAAGTGCCTATAACGAAGTCATGGCGTTTTTAAAACAAGGACTTGATGACATTTCAATGTCTAGATCAGCAGTTTCTTGGGGTATTAAATTGCCTTGGGATGAAAAACAAGTTGTTTATGTTTGGTTTGATGCACTCCTTAACTATTTAACTGCAGCAGGATTTGGTGAACCAGAAGATAGTGAAGCAGGAAAACTATTTAAAAGAATTTGGCCAATTGATGTAAATCTTGTTGGAAAAGATATTTTAAGATTCCATGCTGTTTATTGGCCAGCAATGTTAATGGCTGCTGGAGTAGAAGTTCCTAAATGTGTATTTGCTCATGGCTGGCTTTTAGTGGGTGGCGAAAAAATGAGTAAAACAAAATTAACAGGTATCGCACCCTCTCAAATTGTTGATTACGTTGGGGCGGACGCTTTTCGCTATTACTTCTTATCTGCAATCAGATTTGGTCAAGATGGATCTTTTTCATGGGAAGACTTAACTGCTAGATATACCGCAGAATTAGCAAACGGTTTAGGAAACCTTGCTTCCAGAGAAGCTGCGATGATTGAAAAATATTTTGAAGCAATCGTGCCCAAACCAGGTGAATTAACTGCTGCAGATCAAGTATTAGTTGAGCTTATTAAATCTGCCAGCAAAGAAGCAGATGAAGCAATTTTGAAACTTGATTTTTCAACTGGAATTAATGCCATTAAAAGCATTGTGGAGGCAGCAAATCTTTATGTCACTGAACAAGAACCTTGGAAAATTGCTAAAGATGAAGCAAACAAAGAAAGATTAGCAACCGTGCTTTATTGTGTCGCTGAAACTTTAAGAGCAATCGCCATCTTGTATCACCCAATCATGCCTGAGAGCACAGCCAAGATTTGGAATATTTTAGGTGCAAATGAATCAATTGGTGATATCGCAAAACAAAAAATTGAAAACGTGGGCAATTGGGGACAACTACCTGCCGGTAGCAAAGTAATAAAAGGCGAGGCGATTTTTCCTCGACTAGTTGAAGATGAACAATAAAAAAGAAGAATTACGTGCCCGCAAAGATTTTGGTGTGACAAATACTAAAAAGCGGGAATATCCACCGCTACCTGAAAAACTTAATCAAACCACAATCGATGCTCATTGCCATTTAGATATAGAAGATAATGACATTTGGATAAGTGTGGAAGATGCTTTAGCAAAAGCTGCCTCAGTTGGCATAACTGGAATTGTGCAAGTAGGCGTTGATGTTGCTAGTTCTAAATGGGCAGTCAAAACTGCGAAAGAATTTAAACAAATAAATGCAGCGGTAGCAATTCATCCCAATGAAGCACCAGTCATTGCTTTAGAAAAAGGGGAAAGTGCACTTGATGAAGCAATTGCTGAAATTGCGCTTTTAGCCCAAGAAGAAGTTGTAAGAGCAATTGGTGAAACCGGTGTTGATTTCTTTAGAACAGGGGATGAGGGACGAGAGTTTCAAGAAAAATCTTTTAGAAAACATATTCAAATTGCAAACAGTGTTAACAAGCCAGTCATGGTTCACGATCGAGACGCTCATGAAGATGCCTTAAGAATTTTAGATGACGAAAAAGCAAACATGGTTATTTTTCATTGTTTTTCAGGGGATGCTGAATTTGCGCAAGAAATAGTAAAAAGAAATTGGGTTCTATCTTTTGCTGGTACTTGTACTTTTAAGAATGCTCAAAACTTAAGAGATGCCCTTAAAGTTACGCCCTTAACAAATGTTTTAGTTGAAACCGATTCTCCCTTCTTAACTCCAATGCCATTTCGTGGATCACCAAATGCTTCATACATGATTCCTTTAACCTTGGAAGTTATGGCCAAAGAAATGAATGTTGATTTAGAAACCATAACCAATGCCACCAGAGAAAATGCGATCAGACTATTCGGAAAGTTTGAATGACAAACCAACTTCTTAATGCCTCAGAAATAAGAGAACTAGCAGCAAAACTCAACCTAAAACCAACTAAAAAACTAGGTCAAAACTTCGTGATTGATCAAAATACTGTTGAAAAAATCGTGCGAGTTTCAGGCACAAATACTGAGTCTGTGGTGCTTGAAATCGGTCCAGGATTAGGATCTTTAACACTTGCCTTACTTGCAGCAGGTGCCAAAGTAGTTGCAGTAGAAATCGATAATCGTTTAGCAGAAATCCTGCCCAATACTGTGGCAGATAAAGGTTTTAAGAAAGAACAATTACAAGTTGTAAATAAAGATGCCATGAATCTTTTACCAAATGATTTAGCATCTGCGCCAGATACTTTGGTAGCAAATTTGCCTTATAACGTATCGGTTCCAGTGATATTACATATTTTAGAACATTTTCCAAGTATCAAAAATTATTTAGTGATGGTGCAATCAGAAGTTGCTGATCGCCTCGCTGCAAAAGCTGGATCTAGAACATATGGTTCCCCAAGTGTGAAATTACAGTGGTATGCCGATGTTTCTATTGCAGGTCAAGTTTCTCGTAATGTCTTTTGGCCAGTGCCAAATGTTGATTCTGATTTAGTAAGTTTTAAAAGAAAAAGTAATATCGATGAATCAATGAGACAAGATCTATTTGCAGTCATTGATGCATCCTTTAGTCAGAGAAGAAAAATGCTTCGTTCTTGTTTGAGTGCAATGTGTGGTGGATCTGAAAAAGCGTCAGAAATACTAAAAAGTGCCAACATTGACCCACAACTTCGTGGGGAAGCTTTACAGGTTGCTGACTATGTGCGATTAACTAATGCCATGAAAACAAGTGGCATCACCATGAAATCAAATAGGTTATGACAGCCAATATTCAAGAAATTGCACCCAAGCACTGCACGATTAGAGTGCCAGCAAAAATAAATCTTTCTTTAAAAGTTTCCTCTCTAGGCGATGATGGTTTTCATAAACTAGCCACAGTTTTTCATGCAGTTTCTATTTATGACGAAATAACAATTAGCAAAGTTAAACCAGGAGCCGAAGAAATAACAGTAGGTGGAAGTCAAGCTCATAAAGTTCCTACCAACAAAGAAAACCTAGTAGCAAAAGCTTTAAGAGAATTTGCAAAACATGTATCCCAACCAATTTATGCCAGAATTCACATTGACAAAGACATTCCAGTTGCCGGTGGTATGGCTGGTGGGAGTGCTGATGCTGCTGCAACAATTATTGGCATTAATCATTTATGGGAATTTCATTTAACAATTGATGAACTAAATGCAATAGCTGCCAAGGTAGGTTCTGATGTGGCATTTTTACTACACGGCAATACGGCAATGGGTTTAAATCGAGGCGAAGAATTAACACCAATTTTGCATCGAAATTCTTTACATTGGGTCATTGCCACTAATGATGATGGATTATCTACTCCAGAAGTTTATGCAGAATTTGATCATTTAAATCGCAACATTGATCTTGGTCTTCCCGAAATATCTTTAGAACTCTTAAAAGCATTAGCTCATGGAGATCCTCATGAAGTGGCAA
>CALBND010000155.1 GCA_937896305.1 uncultured Actinomycetes bacterium | reverse complement strand
ATCAAGGCCGAGTTAATAGAAACACTTGGGTTTTCGGTGGTGGCAGCAATTAAAGTAACCCAACCTTCTTCAACGCCGGCTAAAAGTGAATCTTGTTGGGATTTAGAAAATCTATGAATTTCATCTATAAACAAAACAGTGCCCACACCTTTAGCAAATCTTCGACGCGCTAAATCAATGACTTCTCTTACTTCTTTTACTCCACTTGAAGTTGCAGAAAGTTCCATAAATGATCTACCAGTTAATACAGAAACCACATGAGCAAGTGTGGTTTTTCCACTACCTGGTGGTCCCCATAAAATGAGTGATGTAGCAGCTAATTTATTGTCTTCGTCTGATTTCAATAAAGCTCTTAATGGTGAATCATTTTTTGTTATTTGTGGTTGACCCACAACTTCATCTAATGAACTTGGTCGCATTCTGGCAGCAAGCGGGGCTGTGACAAATTTATTATTTGCTGGAACAACTATTGGGTCGGCCTCAAAGAGTGCGTCATCCATATTATTTTTCTAGTTTTGTATCTATGCCAGCTTCTTTTCGTTGTGCTGGAGTAATAGGGGTAGGAGCACCGGTAAGTGGATCTTGACCGCCACCGCTTTTTGGAAATGCAATCACATCTCTAATGCTGCTTGACCCAGTTAATAGCATCACAACTCGATCCCAACCAAATGCAATACCGCCATGTGGTGGTGGACCATATTTAAAAGCTTCTAATAGAAATCCAAATTTTTCTTGGGCTTCTTCATCACTAATACCTAAAATGTTGAAAGCTTGTTTTTGAATATCTGCGCGATGGATACGAATAGAGCCCCCACCAATTTCATTACCATTCAAAACCAAGTCATATGCCCAAGCCAAGGCGCTTCCAGGATCTTTCGCAAATGTTGTTAACGATTCAGCATTTGGTGAAGTAAAGGGATGGTGAACTGCTGTCCAAACCATTTCACCTTTGTCATTTTGAACTTGTTCAAACATAGGTGCATCTACCACCCAAACAAAGTTCCATTCTTTTTCATCATTCAAGTTAAGTTTCTGGGCTATTTCATTTCTAGCTGCACCTAAAAGTGAGAGGGCTTCATTTTTGTTTCCGGCAGCAAAAAATACGGCATCACCAATTTTTGCACCAACTGATTTCATTAAGCCATTTCGTTCGTCTTCACTCAAATTCTTAGCAACTGGACCTGTGATTTCACCATCTTCGCTAAATACGGCATAAGCCAAACCTTTAGCACCACGTTGTTTAGCCCACTCTTGCCAAGCATCAAATTGTTTTCTTGGTGTGCTTGCACCTCCAGGCATTAACACAGCGCCAACATGTGGTGCTTGAAAAACCCTGAAAGGCGTGTTAGCAAAGTAATTTGTTAAATCAATTAATTCAAGTTCGAATCTTAAATCTGGTTTATCGGATCCATATCTATTCATTGCTTCGTGATAGGTAATTCTAGGAATACTTGGAATTGTTACATCGAGTACTTCTTTCCAAATAGAGCGGATTACTAGTTCACCAATTTTTATAACATCTTCTTGATCGACAAAAGACATTTCAATATCAAGTTGAGTAAATTCTGGTTGACGATCAGCTCTAAAGTCCTCATCGCGATAACAGCGTGCGATTTGGAAATAGCGTTCCATTCCACCCACCATTAATAATTGTTTAAATAACTGTGGGGATTGCGGAAGTGCATACCAAGAACCTGGTTGCAGTCTTACTGGAACTAGAAAATCTCTTGCTCCCTCAGGAGTGGAGCGAGTTAGGGTGGGGGTTTCAATTTCGATAAAGTCATTATTTAACAAAATGTCTCGAGCTACTTGACTTACTTTGCTTCTCACTCTTAAAGCAGCTCCAGGACCTCCTGGTCGTCTTAAATCTAAATATCTGTATTTCAGTCTTGCTTCTTCGTTGACATCTACTTCTTCATCAATTTGAAAAGGAAGTGCACTTGATTGTGATAAAACATTTACTTGGGAAGCAAAAATTTCTATTTCTCCAGTTGTAATATCTTTATTAGTATTTCCCTCAGGTCTTAATTTAACTTGACCGACTATTTGGACACAAGTTTCTGGTTTTAAATCGTGGGCTAATTTTTCATCATGAATAACTACTTGCACTACCCCTGAGAAATCTCTTAAATCAATAAAAGCTACTCCACCATGATCTCTTCTGGTGCCAACCCAGCCAGCCAAGGTAACTGTGATTTCAGCATCAATAGCGCGAAGCGCATCGGCTACATGGGTTCTCAACACTTAATTAATCCTTTTTACTATTTAATTATTTTTCTCACTTAAGAATGTCTAGTCTGGCCTATTGCTTGTTGTAGATGTGCAACCATGTCACCAATTGCGACTTGAGACTGGGAAGAGTCCCCCAAATTCTTAATTTGAACCAGTTGGCTACTTACTTCCTCTTCACCGATCACGATGGCAAATTTTGCTCCACTTTTATCGGCAGCTTTCATACTGCCCTTTAATCCGCGATCACCATATGACATATCGGTTCTTAAATTTGCTGCTCTTAATTTTTGAAGCAGAGATACAGATAATTGGTGAGCTTTTTCC
>CALBND010000154.1 GCA_937896305.1 uncultured Actinomycetes bacterium | reverse complement strand
TGATCCTTGCCCAACACCGATGATGGCACCAAAGCCTTGTCTCTTAAGTGCTTTCTCATCTAATACATCTATTGAAACTTTCGATTTTAAATTAAAACTTTTCTTCGCATAAGTTGCAAATATTGCTGGCGTCATGTGACTTGGGGGAGTGTTTACTAAATCTCTAACATTATTAATAGCATTTGCAACAATTTGAGCTTCACTTAAAGCAGGTTTAGTTAAAAATAAGTCATGAACTAGAACTTGAACTTTTTTCAAAGATTCATTTTGTTTTTCAGTTTTAGATTTGAATTCATTAAAGGTATAAACACCTAATTCAATTCCTAAAACAACTGCATTGGTAGTAGCAGCAGTCTTTGTGGGCAGAGCAAATAAAGCTGCCTCTTTGCCCTTGAGGCTACGGGCTGCGGCCCCGGCTGCTCTTCTTAAAGTTTCTAATTCAAGAGGTTCAGTTTTAGAAATTTTTCCAAGTCCGACACATAAAATGCCATTTCCTAAAGTTAGAAAAGTTATTTCTGATTTCTTGCCTTGAAAGTTTGTGAGCTTTAAATTACTCAAAATCTCAGCTTTAACATTTGAATCCAAAATGACAGCTGGATCAAGAAGTTCTGGACCTTGAGTTTCGTGACTAAATCCAATAACTAGAACTTCATTTGCGGAAATATCTTTTTTAGCAGTGAGGCGAGTAATAGACATGGGCAATAGCCTAGTAGCGTTTTATTTTGTGACTGATTCAGCCGAACTTATCCATTCAACTTTACACGAAATCCATGTTGGCTTGGGAGCTAAATTCGCAGCTTTTGGTGGTTGGGATATGCCATTGGAATATGCAGGCTCTGGAGTTGTGGCTGAACATTTGAACACTAGATCAAATTTAGGAATTTTTGACGTCTCGCATTTAGGAACTGCAATCATTAAAGGACCAAATGCGGCTCGGTCTTTAAATGATATTTTGACAAATGATATTAATCGAATTAATCCTGGGCAAGCACAATATTCGATGATTTTAAATGAAGAAGGAAAAGTTGTCGATGATTTAATCATTTATCTTAAATCTTCTGATGAAGTATTAATAATTCCTAATGCTGGAAATGCCACAGAAGTACTGGCAATAATTCGAAAGAATTTGCCAACTGAAATCGAAGTTATAAATCTGCATCAAGAAATTGCCATCATTGCAATCCAGGGCCCAAAATCATTAGCGTTAATAAAAGATTTGAACCTAGATTCAGATTTGGATTATTTGTCTTTTAAGGATAGTAATTTTGATGGCTATCCGATCACAATTTGTCGCACCGGCTATACCGGTGAATTTGGATTTGAAGTACTTGTTGGTAAAGAAAATGTAAAAGATTTTTGGCACAAATTATTTGCACAAGGTGAAAAATATGGAATCAAACCAGTTGGCTTAGGAGCCAGAGATACTTTAAGAACCGAAATGGGTTATCCACTTCATGGGCAAGATATTTCTTTGAACATATCCCCTCTAGAAGCAGGATTGGGATTTGCTGTGATAACTGCCAAACCTAAATTTATTGGTAAAGCAGCTATCGAAGCCGAAAAAAAATTTGGGGTAAAAAGAAAATTATTTGGAATTAAAGCAATAGAGCGTGCCATTCCTCGAAGTCACATGAAAGTATTTGATGAAAACGATACTGAAATTGGAGAAATTACCAGCGGAACTTTTTCCCCAACTTTAAAACAGGGAATCGCTCTAGCGCTTTTGGATATAAAAACTCAAATCTCTGACAAAGTTTTTGTAGATGTGCGGGGAAAGAAGATTGCTTTTGAGGTAACTAAGCCACCGTTTGTTGAATCTAAAGTTCGCTAGTTTTAAGAGCAGTCACTGCTAGGGCTAATTGAGCCAGATCTGAATTATTTTTTTCAATACTTAAAATTACTTTGCAACTCATATATTTAATGGCTTCAATCAAAGCTGGTGTTTGGGGAGCGTTTGCCACCAATAAAGATTCTTTTAATTTTGAATTAGATCGTATGGCCAAAAAACCTAAAGCTATTGCCCCTGGTCCAACCAGAATAATTTTAGTTTTTCTGGTGGCAGCCAAATCAAAGGCAGCAATTGCGCAAAAGAATTTTTCACCAATTGTTTGAGAAATAAGTTCCTTAATATCACTTTTGTTATGTCTAGAAACTCTCAAGCTATCTCTTAACCCTGCGACGTCTTTGATCCATTTATCATCATTTCCTGCACTTGATTTGCCAATGAGCGAAGCCGCATCTACGCTTAAAAAAGCTCCGATGAGAGAACTTGCTGAAACTAAATCGGTTTCAACATTGAAAGCAATTATGTCAACTGAGGAATCTATGGCTTTATTGATTTCGTTTTCAATTTCATTTGAATAATCTTTGTGAGTTATTCCAATAGGAGTTATTTCAGACCAATTAAAATCTGAATGGTTAAATCCAATTGCTAAGACATTGTTCATCACGAAGTAAAGATTACAGGTTGCTCAAAAGTTGCTTTCTTCGTCATTCTCCTAATGGCTTTTAATAGGGGTTTAGCAAGCAGGGAGATCAAAACGGAAGTCAAAATTCCCCGAGGAATGTCATAGCCCATACTTGTTAAAAGTGAGAACCTAATCCATCTAGTTATTTGTTCTGAAAAAGATATTCCGGGGACAAAAGATATTGCAGGCAATAAACCATTGGCACAAGGCCAAAACCATAAATTCCAAAGCAT
>CALBND010000153.1 GCA_937896305.1 uncultured Actinomycetes bacterium | reverse complement strand
TCACATATCTTGCGCATGACATTTTGACCCGCCCCAGATCTTGGTGGATCCAGGACTACTAAATCAAAATCGAATTTCACTTTATTTACCCAACGATCTACTCTGTCACTGAAAACCTTTACCGTTTTAAATGCGGCTAAGTTATCGATTGCTTTATTACTGGCGTTTCTATCACTTTCCACTACTGTTGCTTTCGCATTGGGATGAATTTGTAACACAGCGTGAGCTAAAACTCCAACTCCAGCATATAAATCAGCAAAACTATTAATTGTTGCATCTTTAATTTCATTTTTTATGGCATTACTTAATGTTGAAGCGGCTGCTGGATGTACCTGCCAGAATCCATCTCCAGCAACTGAAAAATCATGTCCATCTACTTCTTGGATGGCAGCAGGTGTGTTTCTTTGTCGGTCCTCAACGGGATAAACGATTGTTTCGTCTTTTGAGTTCACAATTAACACTTCATCGTTTTCGATTCCAGGTTCAAGTGTTGATAGAACTTGATTAATTTTTTCATCAGCTATGAGACATTTATCAATTTCTTGGATTTCGTGAGATCGAAATTTACGAAATCCCCAAGCACCGTTTTCTGCTGCCACTAATCTGATTCTGCTTCTCCAATAATCTTGACTGGGTTCAACTGCGTGCATTGTGCAAATTTCTGCTGCATTTTCTACTTGACCAAATCTGGTTAATTGTTCAATTAATACTTCCAGTTTTAACTCTTGCTGATATTTAGCTGTGGTGTGTTGCCAATCGCAACCACCGCAGCCATCTGCTTTAAAGAACTCACATTTTGATTTCACTCTCTGAGGTGAAGAAGTTAAGACATTTATAGTTTGTGCAAACCAAGATTTTTTCCCAGGAGCTAAAGCTAATAATTGGGCTTCAACTACTTCTCCGGGTAAAGCGTGTCGAACAAAAATTACAACACCTTTGAATCTAGCCACACAGAATCCACCGTGAGCAACTTTTTCTATTGTTAAAGTTAGAAGGTCTCCTGGATTCACGATTTATGGACGACGCAAGTTTGGCGCAATAGGTCTAGTTTCTTTTTCCTTGATATTTTCTGATGAAATCAACTGCCAAGGCACACTAACAACCATGACTCCTGGAGAAAATAGTAATCGTGATTTCAATCGCAAAGCAGATTGATTGTGCAAAAGTTGCTCCCACCAATGACCAACAACATATTGTGGGATAAATATTGTTACAACATCTCGAGGTGATTCTCGTCTTAAGTTTTTAACATAATCAAGAATTGGCTTTGTGACTTCTCGAAATGGGGAATCAAGTATTTTGAGTGGAATTGGAATTTCAAGTCTTTCCCAATCAGTTACAAGGCTTTCAGTGTCTTCTTCATCAACTCTGACTGTGACAGCTTCTAAAGTGCTAGGTCTAGTTGCTCTTGCATAGTAAATTGCTCTCATAGTTGGTTTGTGCATTTTTGAAACTAGAACTATTCCATGAATTCGACTAGGAAGTGTTTGCAAAGAGTCATCGTCCAAAGTTAATTCATCATTGACTTTTCCATAATGAACAAATATTGCAGTCATAATAGCCATCAATACTGGAATTGTCACAACTACCATCCATGCCCCGTGAGTGAATTTTGTAACCAAAACAATTAATAAAACAGAACCAGTCAGAATAAATCCAATTGTGTTTATCAATCGAGATCTAAACATTTTGTTTTTCTCTGCTTGATCGTTTGAATTTTTAATTAAACGATTCCAGTGTCTAATCATTCCTAGCTGACCTAGAGTAAATGAAGTAAATACTCCTAAAATGTATAGCTGAATTAATTGAGTGACATTTGCATCAAATACATAAACAATGACTCCAGCAGCTGTTGCTAAAAATAAAATCCCGTTACTAAAAGCTAGTCGATCACCACGATTGTGTAATTGTCTTGGCAAGAATCTGTCTTGAGCCAAAATTGATGCCAGTACTGGAAAACCGTTATAAGCAGTGTTGGCAGCTAATATCAAAATTAAAGCTGTGGCTGTTGCTACAACTAGTGCCCCAAAAGTGAAACTTCCAAAGGTAGCTTGAGCAATTTGTACAATGACAGTTTTTTGCTGTGCACCTTCAGGTAAGCCAATTAGATCTGCATTATTTTCTGTTACTTTAACTCCTGTTTTAATCGCTAAGTAAGTTATTGATAAAAACATTGCAGAAGAAATAACACCTAGCAATAACAATGTAGTGGCCGCATTTTTACTCTTTGGTTTTTTAAATGCCGGTACTCCATTTGAAATTGCTTCCACTCCAGTTAAAGCAGTACATCCAGATGAAAATGCCCTAGCAAAAAGAAATATCAATGCAAACCCTGTGAAACTTTGCTCTGCATTTACAGTCCAGTCAGCACTTTCTGCTTTAATTTCCACACCTTGCACCATTTGAATGGCAGACCAAGAAACCATCAAACCAATAGTGACGATGAATGCATATGTTGGAATAGCGAAAAGTTTTCCTGATTCCCTGACTCCGCGAAGATTTAATACTGTTAATAGTGCGATTAATCCAATAGCCATGATCACGCCATGATTGGCAACGTTTGGAAAGGCAGAGGCAATGTTGTCTTTAGCAGCTGAGATAGATACTGCAACAGTCATTACATAGTCAACCATTAATGCACTTGCCACAACTAAACCTGGTTTTTTACCTAAATTAGTTGTCACAACTTCATAATCTCCGCCACCACTTGGGTAGGCGTGAACATTTTGTCGATAACTCATAACTACAACACCCATTACTAATGCCACAGCCATTGCAACCCAAATTGAACTATTTATATAAGTTAATCCACTCACACTTAAAACTAATAAAATTTCTTGAGTGGCATAAGCGTTGGAAGATAATGCATCTGAAGCAAAAACTGGGAGAGCTAATCTTTTTGGCAGTAAAGTGTCACCCAACTTGTCGCTTCTCAGAGCGCGACCAACTAGTAAACGTTTAACCGAGGTTGTTATCAAAGCCACAATCCCTCACATTACGCAACACATGTGGGCTATGCCATTAACCACTCCCGGAACGAAAGCAGATTTCCGTGTAACGTAGTCAATGACGACTAGCCACACAAAGGATTTTTCCAAGTGCATGTAGTGATTATGGGTTGTGGACGAGTGGGCTCAGCCCTGGCTTTTCGTTTACTTGAATTGGGTCACAGCGTTTCAGTCATTGATAAAGAAGAATCTGCCTTCAATATCTTAGGTCCTGATTTCAAAGGTGAGAAAATATTAGGTGTTGGTTTTGATCGCGACACTTTAATTGAAGCAGGAATTGAAAAAGCAGAAGCATTTGCTGCAGTTTCAAGCGGTGATAATTCAAACATTGTTTCAGCAAGGGTTGCTAGAGAAACTTTTAATGTCTCATTAGTTGTAGCAAGAATTTATGATCCAAGAAGAGCTAAAGTTTATGAACGTTTAGGTATTCCAACTGTTGCAAGTGTTGCCTGGACAACTGATCAAGTGTTAAGACGTTTACTTCCACTAGGTGCGCAAGAAGAGTGGCGTGACCCAAGTGGCAATGTTGTATTAGCCCAAGTTCACCTTTCACCAAAGTGGGTTGGTCGAAGCGTGGCAGATATAACAGAAGCGTGTCCTGTCAGAGTTGCACTAATCGGAAGATTTGCTGGGGCAATACTTCCTACTCGTGAAACTATTTTTCAAGAAGGCGATTTAGCACACGCAATTTATCAAGTTAAAGATAAAGATTTAGTTCAAAACGCATTTGCCGCCGGACCAAAGGATTAATTAAATGTTGATAGTTATCGCAGGGGCTGGCAATGTTGGACGTGCAATTGCCAGAGATCTAATTAAAAACGGACACGAAGTAACAGTTATTGATGATGACCCATCAGCAATTGCTAGTGCTAAGAAATCTGGTGCAAAAACAGTTTTTGCTGATGCTTGTGAACCTGATGCACTTGATGAAGCAAATCTTTCTAAGGCACAAATTGTTGTTGCAGCAACTGGCGATGACAAAGTGAATTTGGTTGTTTCCTTATTAGCAAAAACTGAATACGGAGTGCCAAGAGTTGTAGGACGAGTTAATCATCCAAAAAATGAATGGTTATTTGACGACGCTTGGGGTGTTGACTTCGCTGTTTCAACTCCACAAATGATGACCGCCTTAGTAGAAGAAGCAGTTTCTGTTGGAGAACTAGTGCGACTGTTCTCACTTCGTCAAAGTGGTTCAGATTTGCTCGAAGTTACCTTGCCAAGTGATTCACCAGTTGTTGGAAAAAGAGTTGGCGATGTTGAATGGCCAATAGATACCTCTTTAGTGGCAATTTTGAGAGATAAAAGAGTTATCTCCCCACATCCAGATGATCCCCTTGAAGCAGGAGATGAATTACTTGTTGTTGCAACCACCGCACAGCAACCACTTCTCAAAGAATTACTCTGCTGCAAATAAATTAATTAATATTTTTTCTTGCTGTTTGTACTACTCGATAAGTCAACCAAACTGCAAATAAATACAGCGGCCAACCCATAACTATTTTAAAAGTACCCAGAGCTGCAACATTTTCTGCTAAATAAAGTGGGACTTGGATAATTAATCTTAGAGAAAAAACTCCTACCCAAAACCAAGTAATAGTTGTGTAGGCACGTCTCAACAATGGTTCTTTAAGCCAAGAATTTCCATCATTGACAAGGGATGAAACTACGTAGCCCAGTAGAGGTTTTTTTATGGCCAATGAAACAACTAATGCTATTGCATAAATGGCGTTTGTTAATAAACCAATTAAAAAGAAATTTGAAGCCTCTTTGGTTCTCCAAGTAAAGTAAGCAGAAATCAATAATCCAACAAAACCACCAAAAACTTGCAGCAAAGATTTTCTTTCAAATAAACGAATCGCTAATAAAATTATTCCAACAACGATAGCTACTAAAAGTGCGTTCTCTAAGTCCCTTTGTAGGACAAATACCAAAACAAAAAGTGATGCTGGTAGACCAGAGTCAATAAGTCCTCTCCAGCCTCCTATGGCTTTATCTAATAGTTCTTTTTCGCCAAAGTTAGCCATTAGTGAGAACCTGAACTTAATATTTTGTAAATAGGGTTATGTAAACAAGGTTTAGAGTTGATGTAAGTAATGTTTCCCTCCACAGATAAACGAGTGCCAGGTTCTATTCCTGCTACTTGTTTTCTTCCCTGCCAAATCACTAGCAAATTTCCACTACCATCAAATATTTCTACTTCATAAGAAGGAGTCTTCGAGTTAGGGTTCACGATCACAGAAGTAACCACACCAGTTACTTGGATTTGTTTTCCTCTTTCGATTTCATCGATGAGAGTTGATCCACTTTCTTCTGCTTCTTTAGCTAAATCATAGGAAGCTAGTTCCTCATCGCTGGCATAAAAACTCTTTAACCAAAGTTTAAAGTTACTTTCTTTTTTCATATACCCGTTGAACCATATCCTCCGCCAGCTCTTTCAGATTCTGGCAAATTATCAACTGAAATAAATTTTGCATTTTCAACTTTCTGAATGACTAGTTGTGCAATTCGATCACCTTTTTTTACACCAAAAGATTCATTTAAATCATGATTGATTAAGACCACTCCAATTTCCCCTCTGTATCCAGCATCAATTGTTCCAGGTGTATTAACAACACTGACACCATTTTTTAGAGCTAAGCCAGAGCGTGGGTGCACGAGTCCTACATAACCAGTAGGAAGCGCAATAGCTATTCCAGTTTTAACTAACACTCGATGTCCCGGTTGAATCACTAAATCCTGTACCGAATATAAATCTGCACCAGCATCTCCTGCTTTGGCGTAAGTAGGAATTACTGCATCTGGATTAACTTTAGAAATTAATATCTCTAGTTGTCTTGAGGGATCTATTGGTGCTGACATATATCTGAGATTACTTCTCTGGCATGGTTATCTTGTGAACCAGGAAGAGTTTTACGAGAAATTAACCCCTCCTTTTTGGAGTTGGATAATCATTTTAGGCTCCTGTCTTGTTGTGGCTAGTTCCATTGGAGCAGTTTTTGATCAAATTGTAGCCGTCATTTTTTTTCTTTTGCTCTTATCTATTGCTACTTTTTCAGTGTTTAAGTTTTCAACCGTTATAAGAGTCAAAGACAATAAACTTTTTGTCAACAAAGCAAATCTACCTTTAAATATCATCACTGAAACAAAAGCCTTAAACGTCAAACAAACACGAAGGATCAGAGGTGTTGGTGCTGATCCCAAATGTTTTAGTGCGACTAGCCCTTTTATTAAAACAGCTGTAAAAATTGAGTTTGATGACCCAAAAGACCCACACCCCTATTGGCTTATCTCATCTAAAAGACCAGAGGAACTCTCCCAAGTAATTGAAAAAAATCGTTAATCTACAATTACAACATGGCTAAGAAATCGAAAAAGAAGTCCAACAAAAAGGAATCCTTAGGCGTTGGGGTGTCAATTATTGTATTAATAGTCACTTTTTTAGCAAGAAAAATTTTAACTAAAAGTTACACAAAAATTACAGGAGCAAAGCCACCAAAACCTGGGGACAACGATCAACCTTTGGCCCGGATTTTAACTTGGACAGCTTTAAGCACTTTTGCGATAGGAGCAATAGAAGGTTTAGTACAAAAGTTCTTTACAGACAGAAATAAAGGCTAAGCACACTCAATACAAACGGCTTTGCCTTTTGTTTGCTTAGCAATTCTGCTTTTATGCATAACCAAGAAACATTTGCTGCAAGTAAATTCATCTGCTTGCTTTGGTAAAACCCTTACTGTTAAGGATTCATCAGAAAGATCTGCACCAGGCAATTCAAGTGAATCTGATACGTCATTTTCATCAACTTCAACTTGTGGGTTAGTCGCTTCAGCTCTTTGGGCCTTTAAGTCTTCGAGTGAATCCTCGGCTAACTCTTCATCTGTTTTTCTGGGGGCGTCGTAATCTGTTGCCACTCTTTTATTTCACCTCTACTAGTTAATGAACTTTTTATCTTTCGCGTGGATACTGCCCTATAGGTATGCAATAACCTATGCAAGAAATAGGGTGAGTCTTATCCATTTTTATCACACCCAAAGTCGGCTTTGACTTAGAAATTGTGACTAGGCAGGAGAATCTAATACATGCCTCTCTATGAACTCGAAGGCCGTAGGCCAACGATCGACAAAACAGCTTTCATTCACCCTGATGCGGTGCTAATTGGTGATGTACGAATTGGGGCAAGGGCAAGTGTTTGGCCAACGGCGGTATTACGTGGCGACTCAAGTTTTATCTCAGTTGGAATGGAAACTTCCATTCAAGATGGCACAATAATTCATTGCCAAACAAGTGCTCCCACAATTATTGGCGATCGATGCGTTATTGGACATAACACTCATTTAGAAGGTTGTGTGGTGGAAAATAAATGTCTGATTGGTTCAGGTTCAACAGTTTTAGAAAATTCA
>CALBND010000152.1 GCA_937896305.1 uncultured Actinomycetes bacterium | reverse complement strand
TCCATTATTTTCTAAAATATTTCTTGCCTCAGTCACACATTGTGTTGTCACACCAAACATTGAAGCTGCTACTAGTTTCTTATTATTTTTAATCTCAACTTTTTCACCATTTACCATTCCAACCATGGCATCAACAGCATTAGCTATTACTTTGGAAGAAATAGAATTAATACCTGCAATATCAACCACAGAAGCAAAAAGGGTCATATCACTTTCACCCACAAAAGCTTGAGCATTACTTCCAACTAACGTCGAAACTAATATTTTTGGTACACCAATTGGCAGATTTCTCATTGCAAAAGAAGCAATTGTGGATCCACCACTACCACCTAGTGCAAAAATGCCAGCAAGTTTATTTTCTTTAAAAAGCTCACTCACAATTTTATTAACACCTTCAGTCATAACAGCAACTGCTTGACCTCGGTCATTATTTTTTCTGAGAGTTTCTAAACTACTTCCACCAGATTGGGCCACAACTTCATTGGAAATATCAGCTTTTGTTTGTGGATTACCAATTACACCAGCATCAATAAGAATTGTTTTAACACCTGATTTTTCAAATCGTTGGCGCACAAATTCATACTCCAGCCCCTTGGTATCAAGAGTGCCAACGAGTACAACTTGTTTCAAGGTAGTTCTCCCTATATCAGGTTAGATACTACTCCCAAATAAAAGCGAATTAGTGATTGTGGTTATCAAACCAAGTTCTTGCTTCAGCCAAAATTTGAGCTTCAGTCATGTGAACAAGATTTGAATTAATTTCACCAACAACTTTCCCTGCCAAGTCGTGATGTTTGTCTTTCAAAAATTTTACGAACTTATGCATGGTGTTGGCTTTACCTTCGCCGTGCCCGATGACTAATAGTTCACCGGCGTCGTGGCAGGCAACTGCAATTGATTCAAAAAAATTCTTTTCTTCAGGATCACTTGCATGACCATGATGTGATTGTGCCATTCTCATATGATGATGTCGAGATTTATCTGCAGAAGCAAGGATAGTTTCTGGTTTGCTTTTCTTTTCTAAACCAGTTGCCCAAACTCTTGCTTCGTCTTGGGTGATTGTTACTAGAATAAATTTATTTGAAATATCAGACATTTATATTTTTTTCTCTCTTTTGTTTGAATAGTCCAATTCTACGCGTTATTGGAATCAAAAGAAAATTTAATGTCCGTTTTTAATGATATTGTTTTGATAAATTATTTAAATAAGTTATTTAATTTTTCTTAAAGCTGTTAAAGCCCACAAGATTGCTATGACATCAATAAATTCTTGCGCAATAGCACCAGCACTGGGATTAAATATTCCAAAAGCTCCTAAAAGCATTGCCACTACAGATAATGCCATTCCAATGCCTGCTGCTTGTAATGCTTTATTTCGAGAAAATTTTGCAATTTTAATTGCAGTAGTTAATCGAGCAATTGAATCATCAACAATAACTACATCGGCTGCTTCACTGGCAGCACTTTCTCCTCTAGCTCCCATAGCAACACCAACATGGGCTGCAGCTAAAAATGGAGCATCATTTATTCCATCTCCAACTGCAATCACAGTTCCTTTTGTGTTTTGCATGGCTTTAGTTACTAATTCTAATTTGTCATTTGGTTTAGCCGATGCATAAATTTCGTCTATTCCTAAATAATCTCCCACACTCTTAGCTGTTGCTTCACGATCTCCTGTAACCATCATAATTTTTTCAACACCTGACTTCTTCAAATCAATAATCATTTGTTTTGCTTCAACTCTGACCGGATCAGCTAAGCCGATCACACTAACTAATTCTTTATTTATATAAACCCCAACCATGAGTGGTGATTTAATATTTGACCAAGTTAATTCATCAGTATTTATTTGTCCTACCTCAATTTGTAAACCATCTACTTCACCCCTTATTCCTTTGCCATGTTCTTCACTTACCTTGGTTGCACTAAGTAAAGCTACATTTTCTTTCTTCGCATATTTAAGAATTGCTTTAGCTATTACATGGGGTGAGAATTGATCTAGGGATGCTGCTAATTGCAGCATCCGAGGATTTTCAAATCCTGGTTTTGATTCAATGGCACTTACTTCAGCCCCACCATGAGTTAGGGTTCCAGTTTTATCAAGTAAAACTATTTTCGCTCGAGCTAATTGTTCTAAAGCAGCACCGCCTTTAATTACTGCACCATTTTTGGCAGTGTTACTCATTCCTGCCACTACTGCAATTGGGACTGCCAAAATTAGGGGACAAGGAGTTGCAGCAACTAACACAGCAATTGCTCTACTTATTTCCCCAGTTATTAAATAAGCAGCAATGGCAATGAAAAGTGCCAGTGGAACAAAGCGCAGTGCCCAAGTGTTAGCAAGTCTTACCCCTTTAGCACTTTTTGCTTGTGCTTGTTCAACTAATTTGATGATTCCAGCATAAGTACTTAAATTAAGTGTTTGGGTTGCTTTCATATTGAAACTTGATCCAGCATTAAAAACTCCACTTAAAACAACTTCCCCAATTTCTCTATTCACCGGTAAAGATTCACCAGTTAAAGCTGATTCATCAAGAGTGGCTGGGGTTTCTAAAGTTCCATCAACGGCAACTACTTCACCTGATCGGACAACGAGTAATTGATTTATTTTTACTTCACTAGCAGCAATGCTGGTTAAGGTGCCGTCACTATTTAATAAGTGAGCAATTCTGGGTACTCTTTCTAAAAGTGATTTAAGTTGGCGATGAGCTTGTCCTTCTGCCCAGGATTCCAAGAGTCTTCCTGTTGCAAGCATTAAAGAAATTACTGCGGCAGCAAACATTTCATTTGTGAGCAATGTTCCTAAAAGTGCTAAGACAGCCAATATGTCTGAACCCATTTGTTTATTCATGAATTCATCAATCACCCATTTAGTGGCAGGAATCAAACCTGCTAAACCACCTAAGCCCCAAGAAATAATGGAGATGGTTTCCAAATCATTTAGAAAAGCGACACTTCCCACTAATAACGTGAGGGAGGAGAAGATAAAAAGAAATTTGTTTATT
>CALBND010000151.1 GCA_937896305.1 uncultured Actinomycetes bacterium | reverse complement strand
GAATAAAATGACAATTGAAGAAATTAATCGAGCAAAATATTTATATCGTCATCTTGATCAATTGCTGCAACTAATTCTAAATCGGCTTCTTCGTTAAGTGCTTTGACTACTTCTGAGCCCATGCGACCTTTAGCGCCAAGCACTGCGACTTTGATTGCCATGTAATTAGACTACAAGGTCCTTAAATTGTTCATCTGATTCAAAGGAACCCACTACACAAAGTAATCCATTTTGACTAAAAATCTCTTTAGCTAAAGCCTGAATCTCTTCTTTAGTCACGGCATCAATTTTTTCGATTGATTGATCAAGGCTCAAATATTCGCCGTAAAGCATTTCACCTTTAGCGATTCTGGTCATGCGTGAATTAGTTTCTTCTAACCCCAACACCATGCCACCTCTGAGAGCACCTTTACCTCTTTTGAATTCTTCATCTGTTAAACCATTTTTTGCAACATCTGCTAATTCTTTTCTAATGATCGAAACAACATCATTGACTTTATCTTTTGTTGTTCCTGCATAAACTCCAAAAATTCCTGTGCCGGTGTAATGGTGAGCAAAAGAATAAACTGTATAAACCAGTCCTCTTTTTTCTCTGATTTCTTGAAATAATCTGGAAGACATTCCCCCACCAATTGCTGCACTTAAAACCGCAATTGTGTAACGACGTTCATCATGTCTATCAACTCCAGGCACTCCCCATAAAAGATGTGCTTGTTCGGTGTCTTTTTTTACAACTGCAAAACCTGTTCCTGCTGCTGGCAATTTTGCTGAAGATCTGGGGGCAATGGGTTTACTTTTCTTGTTTTCCCAATCAGTTTTTTCCAATGATTTAACAATTTGAGCGACCATTAAATCGTGATCAATATTTCCAGCTATAGAAACTATTGTTCTTTCTGGAGAATAGAATTTTTTATAGAATCCATAAACTTGTTCCCGAGTCATGTCTGTGATTGATTTTCTAGTACCAATAATTGGTCTGCCCACTGGTTGATCACCTAAAAGTGATTGTGACCATCGATCATAAACTAATTCCTTTGGTTCATCTTCATGCATTGAAATTTCTTCTAAAACTACACTTCGTTCTTGCGAAACATCTTCAGTGGTAACTTTTGAAGATGTGAGCATGTCTGAAAGTGTGTCGATAACTAAATTTACATCGCGATCTAAAACTTTGGCATGAAAACAGGTATATTCCTGAGTGGTGAAAGCATTCATATCACCACCAATTTCTTCAATTGCTGAAGAAATTTCTAACGCAGTTCTTTTATCAGTTCCTTTAAAAAGTAAATGTTCTAAGAAATGTGCAGCACCTGCTTCAGGTACTTCTTCGTCTCTAGATCCAATAGCAACCCAGTAGCCAACTGCAGCACTTCTAACAGTAGGAATACATTCAGTAATAATTTTCAAGCCAGAGGGCAGAATAGTTTGTTTAACTATTCCACCCTTGCCTGAGTCTTCTAAAGTTACTGAATTCCAACTATCGTTCATCGTTGGTTTTTATTCAGCCTTCTCTTCGCCATTTGATTCAAGAACTGGAATCAATGAAAGCTTGCCCTTAGGGTCAACTTCATTAATTTCAACTTTGACAGTGTCTCCAACGTTAAGTACGTCTTCAACTTTCTCAACTCGTTTACCGCCAGCCATTTTCTTTAATTGGGAAATGTGTAGCAATCCATCTTTTCCTGGGAAAAGATTTACGAATGCTCCGAAAGCAGCAGTTTTTACAACTGTGCCATCATAAATTTCACCAACGGCTGCTACGCGAGGATTAGCAATGGCATCAACCATTTCTTTAGCTTTTTCAGCTGCTACTCCATCGGTGGCGCCGATGAATACGGTTCCGTCGTCTTCAATAGAAATTTGTGCACCAGATTTTTCTTGAATTTCGTTAATCATTTTTCCTTTCGGTCCAATGATTGCTCCAATCATGTCAACTGGAACTTTCACAGAAATAATTCTTGGTGCATATTGACTCATCTGTCCTGGTGTGTCAATTGCGCCTTGCATCACATTCAAGATTGTGGTTCTAGCATCTTTCGCCTGCTTAAGAGCTGCAGCCAAAATATTTGCTGGAATACCATCAAGTTTGGTGTCAAGTTGCAAAGCAGTAATAAATTCAGAAGTTCCAGCAACTTTAAAGTCCATGTCGCCTAGAGCGTCTTCTGCTCCCAAAATATCTGTGAGTGCAACATATTCTTGTTTGCCATCTACTTCACCTGAAATTAATCCCATAGCAATTCCACCAACCATTGCCTTTAATGGCACACCTGCGTTTAACATCGCCATAGTCGATGCGCAAACAGATGCCATTGAAGTAGAACCGTTAGAAGAAATTGCTTCAGATACTTGACGTATCGCGTAAGGAAATTCTGTTCTGCCAGGTAACACTGGAACTAAAGCTCTTTCAGCTAAAGCACCGTGACCAATTTCTCTACGTTTTGGTGTACCAACTCTGCCTGTTTCCCCTGTTGAGTAAGGAGGCATGTTGTAGTTGTGCATATATCTCTTAGTTGTTTCTGGAGACAATGTGTCAAGTTTTTGTTCCAAGTCCAACATATTCAAAGTGGTAACTCCAAGTACTTGAGTTTCACCTCTATTAAATAGTGCTGAACCGTGAGTTCTTGGCAAAATGTTGATTTCTGCTGAAAGATCTCTTAATTGAACTGGAGTTCTTCCATCAATACGGATCTTGTCACGCAAAACTCTTTCGCGCATAACTTTTTTAGAAACAGAGCTAAATGCTGCTTTGATTTCTTTTTCGCGATCAGCAAACTTACCAGTCAGTTCAGCCAACACTGCAGCTTTTGCTTCATCAAGGACAGTTTGTCTTTCAACTTTGCCACCGATTTGCATAGCTTTAGAAACTACTGCTAGCGAAAATGCTGAAACAGCTTCAAAAACATCATCTTGATAATCTTTGAAGATTGGGAATTCTTTAGTTTCTTTAGCAGCAACTTTTGCAAGTGCGCTTTGTGCACGGCAAAGTTCTTTAATAAATGGTTTTGCAGCTTCTAAACCTTGTGCCACAATTTCTTCAGTTGGTGCAGTTGCTCCACCTTTAACTAATTCAATTGTGTGCTCGGTTGCTTCGGCTTCCACCATCATGATTGCTACATCGCCATCTGGCAAAACTCTTCCTGCCACGACCATGTCAAATACTGCATCTTGCAGATCTGGCCATTTAGGAAATGCCACCCAATGTCCATCAATTAGTGCAACGCGAACGCCACCAATTGGACCTGAGAATGGTAATCCTGCTAATTGTGTTGAAGCAGAAGCTGCGTTAATTGCTAAGACGTCATATAGCTCATGTGGATCTAATGACATAACAGTAACTACAACTTGAACTTCATTTCTTAAACCTTTAACAAATGCTGGACGAAGTGGGCGATCAATTAATCTGCAAGTAAGAATTGCAGCTTCACTGGGACGGCCTTCTCGTCTGAAAAATGAGCCCGGGATTTTTCCTAGGGCATACATTTTTTCTTCAACATCAATTGTTAATGGGAAAAAATCAATTGAGTCTTTTGGTTCTTTACCAGCAGTTGTTGCTGAAAGCACCATTGTTTCTTCATTCAAAAATGCTTGAACAGCTCCACCAGCTTGTTGGGCTAGGCGTCCTGTTTCAAAACGGATATTTACTTTTCCAAATGGACCGTTATCTAAAACGGCTGTTTCTTTACTTATAACTAAACCCGACATGGGCTTTCCTCTTTTTTTCTTTAGAGGGGTAATTTTCAAAAAGAATTAGTTACTACTTTTTTAGACCCGGTCATCGATCGAGACGCACGGAAAAAAAATTCTAACTTTTCCGGACATCACTACCGAGGACCGAGGATCTCGTTTTATTCTTTTTTTAATTACCCGATTGGTTTTTTAATCGGTATTTAAATGAGTTAGCGACGAATACCTAGACGTTCAATCAAAGCACGGTATCTGCTGATATCGGTTGAAGACAAGTAGTCGAGTAAACGACGACGACGTCCAACTAATAACAAAAGACCACGTCTTGAATGATGATCGTGTTTGTGAGTCTTTAAATGTTCGGTTAATTCATTAACCCGATTAGTTAATAAAGCAACTTGAACTTCCGGTGAACCTGTGTCACCTGTTTTTGTTGCATAATCTGTGATTATGCCTGACTTATCAGTTTTCTTCACACTCATTTATTTCCTTCTTTCCTTAGTTGTTGTTGTCCGGGCGCGAGGCACCAAATTAATTTTTTAATCCGGTGTAAGGATCTAGTCGCGGATAAACCGAGCGCCCGCTCAGTAAACCGTCATTTATAAGGCTATCAGCCGTTATATGTGTGACTGGTGAGACGTCTTGTTTCGATGACATCTTTACCCATTTGTGAGACAAGTTCATCAACTGACTCAAATTTCACAGTTTTTCGGATTTGTTTCACAAAATCGAAGGAAACCTCTTCCCCATATAAGTCCAAATCGGTTCGATCCAGCACATAGGCTTCCACTCGTTTTTCTTTGCCATCAAAAGTTGGATTTGTACCAATAGAAATAGCTGCTGGTAAAACTTCTTTAGTTTTGGTTCTAACTAAATAACCTGCATATATGCCATCTTCAGGAACTGCCATATTTTGTGGATTTTCTAGATTAGCTGTTGGGTAACCAAGTTCTCTTCCCCGATGATCTCCATGAACTACTACTCCTTGCAATCTGGGATATCGACCTAACACACTAAAAGCTTTATCAACGTC
This sequence comes from uncultured Actinomycetes bacterium, assembly GCA_937896305.1. Taxonomy (GTDB): domain Bacteria; phylum Actinomycetota; class Actinomycetes; order S36-B12; family UBA5976; genus ATZT02. The sequence continues at coordinate 15,421 of CALBND010000151.1, read as the reverse complement.
TCCACTCAAAATATAATTTCTAGCTCGAGTTGAAGACCAAGGTTCATGACCATCATTAAATCTTTCATAAACAGAAGTCTCAAACCCATGTGACTTTCCAAATTCTGATAATAATTTTGAATCTCCTGCGGCTTTAAAACCAAATCTAAAGTTATCTCCCACCACAACGTGTTTAGCATGCAAAGTTTTAACAAATACTTTATCTAAGAATTCTTCAGGAGAAAGACTTGCTAATTCTTTGGTGAAGGGTAAAACAAGAGTGGAATCAACCCCGCATCGCTCTAACAAAGTTAAACGAAATTTTAATGAGGCCAAAGCTAAAGGTGAATCTTTTCCCACCACACTTCGAGGATGTGGATCAAAGGTGACAGCGATTAAGGCAATACCTTTTGATGTTGCCAAATCTTTAGCTCGAGAAATTAAGTCTTGATGTCCTCGATGAACTCCATCAAAAACACCAATAGCAACAACTGATGAATTGATATCAGCATCTACTTCAGCTAAATCAAACCAACGCTGCATTTATTATCCTCATTGTCTTGTTTGTTATCCAAACAACAGTTTAATTCGTTACTAAATAGTTCTTTAATTTGCTATTGACATGCCTCATCAGTAACCTGAATCTTTTGACATTGTTTCCTAAACTCCAACAGATCCAGTTGCAAAAACTACATGAGGTTTTAACATCATGCCATCTCCTTCGGCAAGTGCTACCAGACTAGGTGTTTTATCAATTACAGCTAAAGTTTCTGCTGGAGTGTGGGGCACTCTGACACTTCGACCATGAACAAAATCTTGCACTTCAATCATTCCCACTTCAACACTTGGAAAAATTGCGGTTGCAACTTCTGCCATTGAAATAATTGATATTCCAGCTGATTTCAAATTTTCTAAACTTTGTGCTTGTGAAATTGACCAGCGACCAGATTGTAGTCTTCTTAAATTTGTAATATGGCCACCTACATTTAATTTGTTACCTAAATCTCTGGCAATTGCTCTGATGTAGGTTCCTGATGAACAGTGAACTGTGATTTGTACATCTACATATTTATCAATTTTATTTATTTCATGAATATCAATAGCACTGATGTGCACAGCTCTTGGTGTTAACTCAACACTTTCACCTTTTCGAACTAAATCATAAGCTCTTTTGCCATCAACTTTTATAGCACTTACCGAAGATGGTACTTGTTGAATATCCCCAATAAAAGTTTCAATGGCATTTTTTATTTCATCTTCATTTAAATGCTCACTTGATGTTTCACTTACAGTTTCACCTTGAGCATCATCTGTCGTAGTTGCTTTTCCCAAACGAATGGTTGCTTGATAAGTTTTGTTATCTCCAACAATAAATGTTAGTAAACGTGTGGCTTTTCCTAATCCCACTACTAAAACTCCAGTGGCATCTGGATCAAGGGTTCCGGCGTGACCAACTTTTTTAGTGTTAGCAATTTTTCTAACCTGATGCACCACATCATGTGAAGTCATTCCAACAGGTTTATCAACGATGACAAACCCATGAATTTCTTTAACTGTTTGACTGTTTTGAGTCATCGCGATCTTTATGTCGGTAAGGATCTTCTCCCGCAGCGTAACTACCACTTTTCGCTATCGAGTGAAGTTCTTCATCTCTTTCTTTAGCAGTTCTTAAGATTTCTGAAATATGGGCAGCATTTTCTGGAATTCCATCTAACATAAATTGCAATGACGGGGTATATCGAATACCTAATGCTTTGCCGACTTCAGAACGCAACATTCCTTTAGCTGATTCCAATGCAACTTTGGTGCTTGCAATTTTGTCTGCTTCACCTAAAACTGTATAGAAAACTGTGGCTTCTCTTAAATCCCCAGTAATACGCACTTCAGTGATTGTGACAAAACCCAAACGTGGGTCTTTTACTCGAGTTTCAAGCAACAGGGCAACTGTTTCTTTAATTCGATCTGCGACTCTTCTAGTTCTAGCTTCACTCATGTTGACTCTTAACTACGTGGTTTTTCGCGAAGTTCGTAAGTTTCAATAACATCATCCACAGTTAAATCGTTGAAATCAGCAAAAGAAATACCGCCTTCGAAGCCATCTTTTAATTCAGAAACATCATCTTTAAATCTTCTTAGTGAAGAAATACTTAAGTTTTCTGAAAGTAATTTGCCATCACGACTAATTCTTGCTTTAGAGTTACGTTTAATAACACCGTCACGAACAATTACACCAGCAATAGCTCCAACTTTGCTTGATTTAAATACTTCTCTAATTTCAGCTGATCCTAGCCGCACTTCTTCAAAGATTGGTTTAAGTTTGCCTTTAAGTGCTCTTTCAATATCTTCAATTGCCTGATAAATAATTGAGTAGTAGCGAAGCTCCACTCCTTCTTTATCTGCCATTTCTCGGGCACCAGATTCAGCTTTAACGTTAAATCCGATGATGATGGCATCTGAGGCAACAGCTAAATCAACATCGCTATTAACAATTGCACCAACTCCGCGATGAATTACCCGCAATTCAACATCTTCGCCAACTTCAAGTTTCATTAAGGAATCTTCAAGTGCTTCCACCGATCCAGAAACATCGCCCTTAATAATTAAGCGCAATTCTTGAGTTTCACCTTTTTTCAAAGTGTCGAGAACATCTTCCAGAGTGTGACGCTTCTTGCTTCTGGCAAGTAGTGCATTTCGATCGCGAGCAGATCTAGCTTGCGCAATTTGTCTGGCAACTCGATCTTCATCCACTACCAAGAATGTGTCACCTGCGCCAGGAACATTTGTTAAACCAAGTACCTGCACTGGAAACGATGGTCCAGCAAATTCAACATTTTTCCCAGCATCATCCAACATTGCGCGAACTCGTCCGTGCGCATCGCCAACAACAACTGAATCACCAGCTCTTAGCGTTCCTCGTTGCACCAACACTGTTGCTACAGGTCCACGACCTTTATCAAGATGGGCTTCAATGGCAACACCTTGTGCTTGTTGAGTTTCACTGGAACGTAAATCAAGAGCAGCATCTGCAGTTAAAATAATTGATTCTAATAATTTATCGATTCCCAAACCAGATTTTGCGGATACATCAACAAACATTGAGTTACCGCCGTATTCTTCTGGTAGTAATCCGTATTCAGAAAGTTGTCCACGCACTTTATTTGCATCAGCGCCTTCTTTATCAATTTTGTTCACAGCAACCACAATTGGAACTGATGCTGCTTGGGCATGATTCAGTGCTTCAATTGTTTGTGGTTTTACGCCATCATCTGCAGCTATTACTAAGACTGCAATGTCTGTAACTTTGGCACCACGAGCACGCATTGCGGTAAAAGCTTCGTGGCCTGGAGTATCAATGAAAGTTATTTTTCTATCTTCACCGGCAACATTAGCTGTTATTTGGTAAGCACCAATGTGTTGAGTGATTCCACCTGCTTCACCACCTGCCACATTGGCCGAACGAATTGTGTCAAGCAAAAGAGTTTTACCATGATCAACGTGACCCATGATTGTTACTACCGGTGGTCTTATAACTAGTTCGCCTTCATCTTCACCAAATGAAACATCAAATGAATCTAATAATTCACGGTCTTCATCTTCTGGTGAAACAACTTGAATATCAAAATTTAATTCCACACCTAAAACTTGCAAAGTTTCATCAGGTAAGGATTGTGTGGCAGTTGCCATTTCACCTAAATGAAATAGTGCTGTAACTAAACTTGCCGGATTAGCACCAATTTTTTCGCCCAGATCCATTAGTGATGAACCTCTGCTTAAACGAATTACTCGACCATCACCTTTTGGTAATTGCACTCCACCAAGTTGTGGAGCTTCCATGAAATCTTCAAACTCTTGACGTTTTTCACGTTTCGACTTTGAACGTTTTTTATTTGCGCCTCCTTGGCGACCAAATGCGCCAGCTGCGCCACCACGAGCCCCTGGTCTTTGTCCAGGACGACCACTTGGTTGTACACCTGGAACTCCAGGAATTCCTCCGCCTTGTCCAGGTCTAGGTGCACCAAAACCACCAGGACCACCAGGACCGCGACCAGGTCCACCAGGACGTGGACCGCCAAAACCACCAGGACCACCAGGACCGCGACCAGGTCCACCAGGACGAGGACCGCCAAAACCACCAGGTCCACCAGGACCGCGACTCGGTCCACCAGGTCTTGGGGCACCTGGACCGTTTGGTCGAGGAGCTCCGGGTCTGCTCATTGGGCGTGGCATTCCCCCTGGAGTTGGAGGACGTGGTGCTGCTGGAGCACCGAAAGGATTGTTACCAGGTCTTGGAGCTGGTGGACGTGGCGGTGGAGTTTGAGATCCGAAAGGATTATTGCCAGGTCTTGGACCAGCAGGTTTAACTGAAGTTGGAATTGGAGTACTTGGAATTTGTGGAGTTGGAGTGGGTTCTATGACTTCAACAGGGGTTTCAACTTGAACTTCAACAGGTTTTTTGGGTGCAGCAACTTTTTTAGGTTTAGCTTCTTTAGCCGGTAATGCCGATTTCAGGCGATTGGCAACAGGTAACTCAATGGTACTGGAGGCAGAACGAACAAATTCGCCCATTTCTTGAAGTTTGGCTAAAACAACTTTGCTTTCATAGCCAAGCTCTTGAGCAAGTTCGTACACACGAATCTTTGACAACGCTAATCTCTCCTGCCTCGGGCAATGGACAGGGATTAGTCCAAAGCCTTAGTTCACTGAAAAAGCCTTCATTTCGAAGCGCTCATTTAGTGCTCATTGGGTTTTCTCCGTAAGGTTTTGATTGTTACTACTTATTAAGGGTACTTCACCGGTCAGATTTGCTTGGACTTGAGAGGTGTTTAACGCGCCGCTGTATTTAAAGGCTCTATGAAAAGCTCTTGATTTTATAGCAAAATTTAGACATTTTGCCAGCGGATGCAGACTAGCTCCACGTTGGCCTAGACGTTTTTTTTGATCAATTATTAATTCTTGATCTTTAACAATTAAGCGGATCATATTCTTTTTGGCATCAACTTTTTTACAACCAACACAAGTTCGATAAACAATTTTTTTCAAAAATCTAAACAATCACATTACTCGAAGTTGGTTTAGCATCTGAACGAATATCTATTTTCCAACCCGTTAGCCTGGCAGCTAATCGAGCATTTTGACCCTCTCGACCAATCGCTAAGGATAGTTGAAAATCTGGAACTACCACTTGTGCAGATCTTGCTTCCAAATCAACAATTGTGACACTTGAAACTTTTGCAGGACTTAAAGCATTAGCGATAAAAACTGCTGGGTCTAGTGAAAAATCGACAATGTCAATTTTTTCACCATTTAATTCATTCATCACATTTCTAACTCTTTGCCCCATGGGACCAATACATGTGCCCTTTGGACTTATTTGTGGATCATGTGACAACACTGCAATTTTAGTTCTGTGCCCTGATTCTCTTGCCACAGAAATAATTTCTACAACTCCTTGTGCAACTTCAGGTGCTTCTAATTCGAATAGTCCCCTGACTAAACCAGGATGAGTTCTGGAGAGAGTTATTTGTGGACCCTTTTGACCTTTTCTAACAGAAACAATAAAAGTCTTTATTCTATTTCCATGAACATAACTTTCACCTGGAACTTGTTCTTGAACTGGAATAAAACCTTCGACCCCGTCAGCAATTTTTACATCTATTAAACTTGGATCTCTACCTTGTTGGATTACACCTGAAATTATTGAATTCTCTTTTGTTTGAAAGTCTTTAAAGACCTTGTCATCATTTACATCTCTCATTTTTAAATACAAAACTTGTTTAGCAGTTGCAGCTGCAACTCGGGCAAAATCTTCTGGAGTATCATCAATTACTTTGTCAAAAGTTCCATCTTCATTAAATTTTGTGACCATCACTGAAACATGTCCCGTAACTCGATCTAGGGTAACTTTTGCGTTAGGACTTGATCCAGAATTTTTGTTATAGGCAGCTAACAGCGCTTCTTCAATTGCTGAGGCAACTCTTTCCCAGGTCATTTCACGTTCTTTTACTAATTGTTTGAGTGCTTTGATATCAATATCCATTATTTATCACGCTTCTTAGGATTAAATTCAATTTGTATAAAAGCATTATCAATTTTATCTAGTGAGAAAACTCTTTCTTTGCCTTTTACATCAACTACGACTTGATCATCATTGATTGAAATTATTCTTCCAATGTCTGAATTTGATCCTGAATTTATTTTTACTAATCTTCCAATATTTCTTCGCCAATGTCTTTCTAAAACTAGTGGTCGATCAATTCCAGGAGAACCCACATCAAGTGTGTATGCACGCTCACCCATTGCCGCTTTTTCGTCAAGGGTTTCAGAGATTTTACTGGAAACTTGGGCAACTTGATCAAGATCAATGCCACCGTCTTTATCAACGAAAATTTGCACTATCGAGTGCTTGCCCGCTTGTTTAATTTCGACATCTTCTAGATCTAGGCCAAAACTAGCTACAACAGGTTCAATTAGTTGCAAGATATGTTCTCGTGAGGACATAGGCAACTCCGTTGCATATAAGTAGTGCTGTTCAGTTGGGTATTGCAGTTGTATGTCTAGGGTAGCGCTGATGAATAATTCAATTACTTTCGAGTCAAAAATTCAAGGGCTAACTATTATCAGACAGGGGGTCAAATCATGCTGGAGATAACAAGGAGATCCTTACTTGCTTCCAGCGGTGTGCTGGCATTAAGTGCTTGTGCTAAACCCCCTTTTTCTGTACTTTCCCCAAGTGATGATGATTTACTAGTTGATGAATTCATTTCTCGCCAGCGTGATTTGATTGATATCTATCTTGCAGCGATTAATCAGGAAATTAATTACACAATTCAATTAACAGAATTAAAAGATAACCACATAACTCATCTTGAACTTTGGACTAGTGATCCAGAGGCAATACCTAATCCAACCCCAACAGGACTGCAGGTAGCAAGTATAAATCAATTGATAACTGCTGAACAAGCACATGTTGATTTTTGTTTAACCTCATGTTTGAAAACTGATAATGTCGATATTTTATTGAAAATTGGTCAAATTGTTGCAAGTGGTGTTCAAGATATTTACTGGTTGAATAAATTGATTACCCCAGTAGTTCCAACAAAAAAACCAAGCCTACAAGGTTTAGACGTTACGGGTGAAGAATGACAACTACCCCTAGTCCAAGTTTTATTCCAGTCGATAACACTGAACTGATTGAAAAGTTACAGTTAGTTGTTGAAGGTGAAAATGCTGCTGTGTGGGCTTTTGGTTTTCTTTCATCATTTTTTGACGATGCAGATGAAACCATTGCAATTTCTGGCTACAACCTGCATAGAGACAACAGAGACAAAGCAAGACTTAGATTAAGAAATCTGGGAATAACTCCTGCCAGACCAATGGAAAACTATCAACTTCCTTTTGAAGTAAGTAGTTTACCTACTGCATACCAATTAGCAGCATTTGTTGAAAACAGGCTAATAGGAATCTATATTCAACTATTTGCCATTGAATATAAAGAAAATAGGTTAGAAACTTTACAGTTAGCACTAGATGGTTCTATTCGATATTTAGAATTTAAGGAAAAACCTAAAGCTTTACCTGGAAATATAAATTAACCCCAGATATTAAAAGCTATTCGAATGGCGCTGGCAAATGCTACTGTTGCCACAATCACTTTCACAAATTCTGATCCGCGGCCAAGAGCTGTTTTTGCACCAAATATTCCACCCAATAAGTTTGCTAAAGCCATGCAAAGAGCAAGAGACCAAATAATTGAATGTGAGATTGAAAATATAATCACTGCACCAAGATTTGTAGCAAAGTTAACAATTTTGGCACCAGCAGATGCTTCTAAATATTGTTTGCCAAGTCCTCCCACAAGTAAAGCAATAAGAAAAGCACCCGTTCCAGGTCCAAATGCACCATCATAAAAACCAATCCCAAAGCCACCCAGAATCGAAATCAGTAAATTGTTTTTAACAACTTTAGGTGTTGTTTTAGGGGCAAATAAAATCCAGGAACCCACAATAATTAAGACTACAAAAACAATTGGTTCAAAAGAACTTCTGGGAAGTTGACTTGAAAATATTGCACCTAAAACAGATCCCACAAATGCAACCAAGGCCATCGGGATTGTTGCTTTTATAAATTGGGGAAATTTTTTGTAATAAGTTCTGGTTGCACCAGCTGTTCCAACAATGCTTGATGCCTTATTAGTTCCTAATAATTGAGCAGGAGTTGCATCTGGTAATCCAAATAGTAAAGCCGGAAATTGAATTAATCCTCCCCCACCACCAATAGCATCAACCCAACCAGCACAAAATGCTGCCAACATTAAGAAAATTAAAACTGCTAGATCTGGCATTATTTTTAGACTAGTTTTTTAAGATAACTTAGTAAGTTTTTTAATTCAATATCTTCTCGTTGACCACTTTTACGATCTTTAACTTCAACTTTTCCTTCAACCAATTTTTTGCCAACTACTACAATAAAAGGCATTCCGAGTAATTCTGCATCATTAAATTTAACACCTGGTGAAACTGCTTTTCTGTCATCAAAAATAACTGAAATATTATTATCTGCTAATTCTTGAGCTATTTTTTCTCCCGTTTGATAAATTTCCTCTTCCTTGCCTGCTGCTACCAGGTGAACTGAAATAGGGGAAACATTTTTAGGCCAAACAATTCCTTTGTCATCATGGTTTTGTTCAACTACCGCAGCTACAGCTCTTGAAACCCCAATTCCATATGAACCCATTGTGACGACTTGAGATTTTCCATTCTCATCTAAAACTTTAAGATCAAGTGCTTGCGCATATTTCTTACCAAGTTGGAAGATATGACCTATTTCGATTCCACGTGCAATTTCAAGTTCTTGACCACATTTAGGGCAAACATCGCCAACTTTAACTTCGGCTGCTTCGATGCTGCCATCAGCTTGAAAATCTCTACCCATCACTAAGTCATAAACGTGTTTGCCTTTGAGATTTGAACCCGTGATCCATCTTGTGCCATTAACAACTCGTGGGTCAACTAAATATTTGATTTTGCTTGATGAATTTAAACCTAGAACTTGGGGACCGATATAGCCTTTAACTAAGGCTGGATATTTTGGAAAATCTTCTTCCTCGAAAACTCGTACCACTGATGGTGAAACTGCTGCTTCTAGTCGTTTGAGATCAACTTCTCTATCCCCTGGAATTCCAATTACCAGTGGTTCATTTTTTCCATCTGGATGAGTAAGCATCAAAACTACGTTTTTTAAAGTATCTGCAGCTTGCCAATTGCGATCTATTCTTTTTAAGTCTGCGCGCTGGTTTGAAATATCAACAAGGGAATCAATGGTTGGAGTATCTGGGGTGTCTTCAACATGAAGTTGTGGAATATTTGTGAAATCAATTTCAGAAGGCACTGAAGTAATTACAGCTTCAACGTTTGCTGCATAATCACATTTTTGACACTTCACATAAGTGTCTTCACCAAATTCACATGGTGCTAAAAATTCTTCACTCTTAGATCCACCCATCGCCCCACTCATTGCTGAAACAATTACGAAATCTATGCCTAAACGTGTAAATGTTTTGATGTAAGCGTCACGATGTTTTTGGTATGAAATATCTAAACCATTTTGATCAATATCAAATGAATATCCATCTTTCATGCTGAATTCTCGACCTCTTAAAATTCCGGCACGAGGTCTTGCTTCATCTCTAAATTTCGTTTGAATCTGATAAATAATCAACGGTAAATCTTTATAAGAAGAATAAAGGTCTTTCACCATTAAAGTAAACATTTCTTCATGAGTAGGGCCAAGTAAGTAGTCAACTTCTCTACGATCTTTTAATCTAAATAAATTTGGACCATACTCATCCCACCTGTTAGTTGCTTCATATGGTTCTCTAGGCAATAGGGATGGAAAGTGCACTTCTTGAAAACCAGCATCATTCATTTCTTCTCGAATAATTTCTTCAATTTTTCTATAAGTTAAATAACCCAGTGGCAGCCAACTAAAAATTCCTGGAGCTATTCTTCTGACATATCCACCTCTGGTCAATAATTTGTCACTTGGCACAACAGCATCTGCTGGATCATCGCGCAGGGTTCTTAGGAAATAAGTAGACATTCGAAGCAACATAGATCTAAGCCTACTTTGTTACTTGTCTTTAGAAGAGAACTGTTGCAAATGTGGAGTGTTCTTGAAATCCAACAGATTTATAGACGGCTTGAGCCCGATGGTTGTAGTCATTGACATAAAGACTTGTAATGGGTGAGAAATACTTTCGAGTCAAAGACAAGGTAGCCGCCATTCCAGCTTTGCCAAAATTTCGCCCCCTTAATTGTGGTGGCACCCAAACTCCTTGAATTTGAGAGACCCATTGGGTTTGCACACCAATTTCTGCCTTAAAGGTAACTTGGCCATTATCAATTCTGGTAAATATTCTTCGATGATTGATTAAATCAGCAATTCTATTTCGATAACTTTGCTCACTGCTTCCAACTACAGGTGAAACTCCAACTTCTTCTGTGAACATAGATACACATGCTGGCAACAAAATATCTAGTTCTCTTATTAAAGCTGGTCTAACTAATGGATCAGGTGCCAAGATTGGTTCATCGTCTGCAAAAAGTAGTGGTTGGGTTTCTCTAATCTCACGAGGTTTAGGCCAAAAGGGTTTGAGTAAATCCCAGATTCCTAACACTTCGTATTTAATTCCAACTATGGAAGATGCCCTTCTTGGTGTTTCTAATAAATATTGCGCAAAAGCAACTCTAGATTCATCATTTGTTGCCAAGGGAACTAAATTAGCACCGTTATAAATAGCAGATTTAATTTCATTTTTGGATTCAAAAACTGTGATTTCGTTTTGTAAACTCCAAGGAAGGGTTTCAAGTTCTTGTAACCTGTTTATAAAAAATGAATTAGATATTTTATCCTGAAGAGCTATTTCTTTGATTTGATTTAAATCTGTGCGCAACATTGGGCGCACTTTTGAATTACTGGACCAGGACCGTAGGTTCACCGGTAACGCCTTCGCCCATTTCCTTGGCGATACGTGTGGCCTCTTCAATTAATACTTGAACTATTTCTGATTCTGGCACCGTTTTTATTACTTCGCCTTTAACAAAAATTTGACCTTTACCATTTCCTGAAGCAACACCTAAATCTGCTTCTCTAGCTTCTCCTGGCCCATTAACAACACATCCCATGACTGCTACACGCATTGGAACTTTAAAACCTTGTAATGCTGTTGTGACTTGTTCGGCAAGTGTGTAAACATCTACTTGAGCGCGACCACATGATGGGCATGAAACTATTTCAAATCCACGTTTCTTTAAATTAAGTGCTTCTAATATTCCAATTCCAACTTTAACTTCTTCAACAGGTGGAGCTGATAATGAAACTCGAATAGTGTCACCAATACCACGGCTTAACAATGCACCGAAAGCAGTTGCTGATTTTATGGTTCCTTGGAATGCTGGACCTGCTTCTGTGACACCTAAATGCAATGGATAATCACAAGCTTCCGATAATTTCATGTAAGCAGAAATCATCACCACTGGATCATTGTGTTTAACAGATATTTTTATATCTCTAAAATCATGTTCTTCAAACAAAGACGCTTCCCACAAAGCCGACTCGACTAAGGCTTCTGGTGTTGCTTTACCGTATTTTTCTAAAAGCCTTTTATCCAATGAACCTGCATTAACACCAATACGAATTGGTATTCCAGCATCTTTTGCAGCTTTAGCAATTTCTCCTACCCGGTCATCAAATTGTTTAATGTTTCCAGGATTAACTCTTACCCCAGCACATCCTGCATCAATGGCTGCGAAAACATATTTTGGTTGAAAGTGAATATCTGCAATAACTGGGATTGGAGATTTTTTAGCAATAGCACTTAAAGCATCTGCATCATCTTGGCTGGGAACTGCTACCCGAACAGCCTGACATCCAGCAGCATTTAATTCTGCTATTTGTTGCAAAGTTGAATTAACATCAGCTGTCAAAGTTGTGCACATTGATTGCACAGAAACCGGGGCATCTCCCCCAATTTCTAAAGGATGAGAATGGTGCTTCAAAGTTATTTTGCGAGTTTTACGACGTGGTGCAATAACAGGAGGAGGCGCTTCTGGGATTCCTAAGTTAATCGCGGTCATAATTAAATCCTATCCTCCAAGCCTGATCGGATTTACAACGTCAACGTAAATGAGCAAAAGAGATAAGCCAATTAAGACCATTGCCATGGAATATGCGAAAGGAAGCATTTTTGAAGTGTCAGCTGGTCCTGGATCTGGTTTCTTTCTAAACCTAGCAACATTTCTTCTCAGTCCTTCATAGATAGCACCAGCAACATGACCACCATCTAGGGGTAAGAGTGGTAATAAATTAAATAAAAATAATGCCATATTTAACCCACCAGCCAAATTTAATAATGTGCCAAATCTCCACAAAGCTGGAGCTTGCGCTGCAGCGATTTCTCCACCAACTCTTGTAACACCAACAATGCCAACTAAACCTTCAGGATCTCTTTTTTCTCCCAAAAAGGCTGCACCAAAAAGTTGTCCTACTCGCTCAGGTAAAGTCCACAAAACTTGTCCGGTGCTAATAGTTATTTGTCCCAAGGTTTCAAAAACACTAGATACAGGTTGGCGCACTAAAACTATTTTTGGAGAAATCCCTAAGTAAGGTGTTGGTTTTTCAACACTTGTTGCATCCAAGCTTTGAGTTCGATTTGCTAAAACAATGTTGGCATTTAATTTCAATTCTTCATTACCTCTTAGTACAGTGATAGGTGTTGATCCTGATTGACTATTACTAATAGCTTCTGATAAATCAGGCCAATTTTTTACTTCCTTGTTATTAAATTTAATGATTTGATCATCAGGAGCTAAACCAGCTTTACTGGCAGGTGAACTTGATGAACCTATTTCGCAATCTCCAAGTACGTTTACTTCAATTGGTAAACAAGAAACAACCTGTTCAATTTTGTTTGTAGCTTCAGGAAAACCTATCCCAACAAATGAAGCTGTGAAAAAGACAAAAGCTAAAATCAAATTCATAAATGGACCACCGATCATTACGGTGAGTTTTTTAGGAACACTTAATTTATAGAAAGCTTTATTTTCATCTCCAGGTTCTATTTCATCCATGCTTTGTTGACGAGCTGTATTTACCAATTCTGCAAAAGGACCTTTAGCCAGAACCCCATTTTTAGCCGGTGGAACCATGCCGATCATTCGAATGTAGCCACCAAGTGGGATTGCTTTAATTCCATATTCTGTGTCACCTTTTTTACGTGACCAAATGGTTGGACCAAAGCCAATCATGTACTGGGTAACTTTTACGCCAAATTTTTTAGCAGGAGTTAAATGACCAACTTCATGCAAGCCGATTGAAACCATGACAACTAATACTAGGAACAAAATTCCTAATAATGCCATTTATTTGTTCTCCATGTATGTGTACATCTATTCTAGTACGATTACTGGAATACGCAAAGACAAGGATTAAATGTGGGATTAGATCACGTTGGTTATTACACTAACCTCGAAATTGCAGCTGGGCTTTGTTGCCCAACTTGGTTAAAAACGAATTCTGCAACTTTATCTGACATTCCAGATCCCAAAGAGGAATTGTGGAGAAAATCCACCGCAAAGCTTCTTCGCTCATACTTCAAAAAACTTGTTCTTGAAATAAATCCAATTAGATTCATAGAGATAGGAGCCCACGAAGCCTCCATCTCAATTGAATTAAAAGAACTCGGAATTAGTGAGGTTCTAGCTTTCGAAGCCAATCCCTATGTTTATGAGAAATATATTCAACAAGTTAAAAATCATGGAGTTGATTATAAAAATTTGGCTATAAGTAATCAAAGCGGAAATATCACACTTTCTATCCCTAAATTTTCCGAAAGTCTAGCCAGAGCAGATGGATCAATATTATCTCGAAGTGCAGGTGCTGAATATGTAGAAGTTTCAATTGAAGCAAAAAAACTTTCAGACATTGGATTTAATAATCTAACAAGTAAGGATTTAGTTGCTCTTTGGATTGACACAGAAGGTGTTAGCTTTGAAGTAATCAAAAGTAGTGAAAGTTTTTCTGAACAAATTGCTTTGATGCTAGTAGAGGTAGAGGATATTTCATATTGGGAAAATCAAAAAAAGGCCATCGAAATATTTGAATTGTGTGCCTCCCTTAAATTAATTCCGATAATGAGAGATTTAGATGGCAGAGGCCAATATAATGTTATTTTTCTCAAACAGGATTTGATCAAATCTATCGGGGGGACAATTTCCACATACTGGAAAGATCTGGGTAAACTAAAATACGAATTTGAAGAGAAGATTAACCCTAGATCTAGTTTAACAAGTTTCTTTAGAAATTAAATCGCGACATATAATTCTTGTTATTTTATCAACAGCAATTAAATTTTCTAAACTAAGATTTTGTGGACTAATATATTCAGAACTTTTAATGTGTTCATTTAAAATAATTTCTACTATTTCAGTTATTTTCAAAAAACTAATTTTATTTTCGATGAAAGCCTGAACACATTCCTCGTTAGCAGCATTCATCACAGCCGGAGCGCTGCCGGCACTTGTTCCTGCTTTTCTGGCCAAGTTCAAGGCTGGAAATACCTCGTGATTAACATTTTCAAATTCCCACTTGCCTGACTTTTTCCAATCGATGGCTGGAGAAATGTTAGGGAGTCGTTCAGGCCAACTTAGAGCTAATGCGATTGGCACTTTCATATTTGGTGGTGAAGCTTGAGCCATTGTTGAACCATCAATGAATTCGACCATTGAATGAACTATTGATTGCGGGTGTACAACTACTTCTATTTTTTCAAATTCAATACCGAAGAGTAAATGAGCTTCAATAACTTCTAATCCTTTATTCATCAATGTTGCAGAATTTATCGTCACTACTGGCCCCATTGACCAAGTTGGATGATTTAGGGTTTCTGCTGTATTAACATTTACTAATTCTGCTTTTGTTTTTCCCCTGAAAGGACCACCACTTGCTGTTAATATCAATTTCTTAATTTGTTCTTTTTTCTCACCCCTCATGCATTGAGCTAGAGCTGAGTGTTCTGAATCAACTGGAATGATTTGATTTTCTCCAGCACTATCTAATACTAATTTTCCACCTATTACTAAAGATTCTTTATTAGCTAACGCTAATTTTGCCCCAGATTTTAAAGTACTTAAAGTTGCCTTCAATCCAGCCGCACCTGTAATGCCATTTAAAACAACATCGCAGTTAAGAGATGCTATTTCGGCACTGGCATCTTTACCAACTAAAATTTCTACAGGATCAGTCCCAATTATTTTTCGTAAACCTTCGGCTGCTTTATCACTGCTCACCGAAACCTTTTTAGGTTTAAATTTTGAGATTTGTTCAGCTAAAAGTGTGAAATTCTCACCACTGGCAAGGGCTACTATTTCGAAGTCATTTTGATGTT